>JBBSPX010000089.1:0-10811 GCA_038258395.1 Gemmatimonadales bacterium
AGCTGAACGAGAAGCGATAACCCTGAAACAAATGAAGCCCGTCATCACAATGTGGATGCCGGCCTTCTCTCGCTTCTCGCTTCTCGCTTCTCGCCTACGGGAGCCGCAGCTTCTGCCCCACCCGAATCGTTCCGGTGCGCCCAAGCCTGTTCGCCTGGATCAGCGCACTCAGACGCACGTGGTAGCGCTCGGCGATGATCCCGGCCGTCTCGCCCCGCGTGACCGTGTGCGTCCGAACGGCGGCGCGCGGCGCCGCGCTTGCCCCCCCCCGGATCACCAGCTTCTGGCCGGCACGGACCACATTGTCCCGTCCGATGCCGTTGTTCGCCTTGATCGTTTCCATCGTGACATTGTACTTGCGCGCGATCGCGCTCAATGTCTCGCCGGAGCGCACCACATGGCTGAGCGGCGCGCGCGGCGTTGGCTCGGCCTCGTAGAAGGCCGTCGGCGGCAGCGCACTTGCATTGGCCGGGATGTACAGCGTGGTCCCCACCTGGAGCGAGCGCGCCCGGGCCATACGGTTCGATGACATCAGCAGGTCGGTTGAGACACCATAGCGTGCCGCGATGCCCGAGACCGTCTCGCCCCGTCGAACCACGTGGGCCACCACGGCCGGTCGCGTGACCGGTGGTGTCGCCGCGTAGGCAGCGGCGACCGCGGCCATGGTGCCGGTCGGGAGCCGAACCGGATAGCGCTGTCCGGGGGGCGTGACGCCGCGCAGCAGGTGCGGGTTCAGTTCACGAATCGCCTCGAGCGTGGTGTCGGCAAGCTTGGCGATCAGATCGAGACCGGTGCCACCCTCGACCATCACACTGTCAAGTGGGAACGGCTCGACGTCGTCGGGCACCGTGAAGCCGTAACTCTCGGGATCCTTCGCGACGAGCGCCGCGGCAATCAACTTCGGAACGTAGTCCTTCGTCTCCTGATGAATCGACGAGGTCTCGGCCAGCTCGAAGAACATGTCATCACTGGTCGGGTCGGTCGCGTCGTCTCCCCCCCCCTGCAATGAACTGATGCGGAGCAGGCCACGGCCGACCCGACCCGGTCCGCCATTGTACGCCGCCGCCGCGAGATAGTGCGAGCCGAACTGACGGGTCAGGTCGGTCAGGTAACGGGCCGCCGCATCGGTGGCCTTGATCGGATCACGACGCTCATCGACCCACGCATTGATCGTGAGACCGTAGCCCTTGCCCGTGGCCGACATGAATTGCCACATCCCGACCGCGCGCGAACGACTCACCGCCACGGTCGAGAAGCCGGACTCGATCAGCGCGAGGTAAACGAGGTCACCCGGCAAGCCACGACTGGTCAGCTCTTGACGGACAAACGCCTCGTAACGCGGCATCCGCTCGAGCCAGACCTGAAAGCGCTCCCGACCGATGCCGGTGAAATAGTCGATGTAGTACGCCACCCGAGGGTGCTCAGCGTAGGCCTCGACGTTGAGGTCCCACGTCGGCTGGGTCAGGTCGCTGGCGGTCAGGTCGGGGATGGTGGCGTCGGGTTCGATTGTCTGGAGCGAATCGAGCGCCTTGGCGTCGGCCATGGAGTCAGCAGGACTTTGCACCGGCGGCACGCGTACCACGCGGCGAGGAGCGGGTGTCGCCGGTATTCCGGGTCGCACCGCCGGCAACGCCTCCGGTTCCGGAGTCGGGGCCACCTGCATGCGGCCACAGGCGGCCGCGAGGAACACGGTGGCAAGCACCGCCGAACGGGGATGCGTCATCGACACGACTCCCGGGAAGAGATCAGATCGTCACTAGGACTGTAGTATCGACCAGAGAGGATGCCCACCGGCAGCAAGGCGTCGCGTCATGCGGTGAGACGCTCACGGAGCGCCGAGGCAAGTTCCGCCTGGCTCAGGGCATCGGCGCGTGCGTAGAGCACGGCTTTGGATGGAGACGTGATCGGCAGCGGAACCCACACCCGCCGAATCTCGGGGGTGGGCGATCGGAACGCCGCGACGAGGGTCCAGTCACGGGTACCTGGCCGCATTTCCGCCGCGACGGAGACCGACCATTCACAATTGTCGACAGCCAAGGTTCGCCAGGCCATGGGCACCGCTACCGGAAAGTGGAAATATCGACCGCGCCGAGGGGGAGCACGGGGCTCGCAACCGAGCCAACCCCACATAGTTAGGGCAGGCCACTTCATACGGCAAGTGATGGGCCAAGGTCGAGGCTATCTTGGGACATGGTCCGATAGGGGCGGTGGGGATCGAACCCACGACCTGCCGGTTAAAAGCCGGTTGCTCTGCCAGCTGAGCTACACCCCCGAATGCGGCTAAGTATAGACGCTGAACCGGCATGCGCCACGCCGGGCCCGACGGCACCCTACCCCGAACCCGTGATCTCATGACACTCTGGACCGACCTCGCCGATGCCGCCCTCGAAGGCAGCGCACCCTCACGGGCGGATGCCCGAGCCGTCCTCGAGTCGCCCCAGGATGCCTTGCTACCCTTGCTGGATGCGGCGTTCCGGGTCAGACGCGCCTCCCACGGGGTCGACGTCCGCATTCATGTGCTCCAGAACGCCAAGCTCGGTGCCTGCCCCGAGGACTGCGGTTTCTGTTCCCAATCGGCGCGATACGACACCGGTCTCACGCGTGAGAAGCTCCAAACCGCCGACGAGATTGTGGCCGGCGCCGCCCGCGCCGCCGAGCTGGGCGCCGTCAAGTATTGCATCGTGACGGCGACCCGGGGACCAAGTGCCCGGGACCTTGCTGTCATCTGCGATGCGGTGACCCGTATCAAGGCCGAGCACCAGGTCGACATCTGCACGTCACTCGGACTCCTCAAGGACGGCCAGGCCGAGCAATTGAAGGCGGCCGGTGTGTCGCGATTCAATCACAACCTCGAGACCTCCGAGCGGTTCTTCGGCGACGTCGTGGGCAGCCACACGTGGAGCGATCGCGTCGAGACCATCGAGCGCGCCCACGCCGCCGGGCTCGAGGCCTGCTGCGGTGGCATCTACGGCATGGGCGAGTCGCTTGACGATCGCATCGACCTGGCGTTCGCGCTGCGTGAACTCGAGGTCGAATCGATCCCGGTCAATTTCCTCGATCCGCGCCCAGGCACCCCGATGGGCGATCAGCCGCGCTTGACGCCGCACGAGTGTCTCGTCTCGCTTGCGATGATGCGCTTCGTCAACCCGACGCGCGACATCCGCATCGCCGGTGGCCGCGAGGTCAACCTGCGCAGCATGCAGGCGCTGGCGCTCTGGCCCGCCAACTCGCTCTTCGTCGAGGGCTACCTCACCACGCCGGGCGCCGGTTACGACGCGGACATGCAGATGATCCGTGATGCCGGCTTCACCGTGGCGCAACTGGTCGCGGCGTGAGCGATCTGCGAGAAGCGAGAAGCGAGGGACGAGAAGCGAGACCTGACGAACACGATCTCGCTTCTCGCTTCTCGCATCTCGACAGCGCTGCATTGCGCGCACTCGACCACCAGCACGTCTGGCACCCCTTCACGCCCCACTCGGTCTACGCCGACGAACACCCGCTCATGGTCGTCGCCGGCGAAGGCCACTACCTGATCGACGCCGACGGCACCCGCTACCTCGATGGCGTCGCCTCACTCTGGTGCAACGCATTCGGACACCGGAACCCGCGCATCGACGCCGCAATCACCGCCCAACTCGGCCGCATCGCCCACGCCACCTTCCTCGGCAACGCATCAGCACCCGCGGTGGAACTCGCGGCACGACTGGTCGCGATGACGCCCGCCGCACTCACACGGGTCTTCTTCAGCGACAACGGCAGCACCGCGACCGAGATCGCGCTGAAGATGGCCTACCAATTCTGGCAACAGACGGGCAAGACCGCCGATGCGAAACGCACCCGTTTCGTGACGCTCGGCGACGCGTACCACGGCGATACGATCGGCGCGGTGTCACTCGGGGGCATCGACCTCTTTCACGAGGTCTATCGGCCACTCTTGTTCGAGACGATCCGCATCCCGTCACCACATCGTTACCGCTGCCCGATGGGTGCGTCGTCGGAGGACTGTGGCGAGGCATGCACGCAGGAAGCAGAACGGATCATCGCCGAGCACGCCGACAAAATCGCGGCAGTGATGATCGAGCCCGGTGTGCAGGGCGCTGCCGGCATGATCACCCAACCCGATGGCTACGCGAAGCGCATCCGCGAGGCCACGCGCCAGGCCGGTGCACTCTTCATCGCCGATGAGGTCGCGGTCGGTTGGGGGCGGAGCGGCGCCCGATTCGCGAGCGAGCTCCTTGATCTCGACCCCGATATCCTCTGCCTCGCCAAGGGACTGACCGGCGGCTATCTGCCGCTCGCGGCAACCCTCACCACCGAACGGCTCTTCGAAGGATTTCTCGGCGCGCCCGAGGCCGGCCGCACCTTCTTTCACGGCCACACCTACACCGGCAACGCGCTCGGTGCCGCCGCTGCACTCGCCTCGGCAGATCTGCTCGACGAGACGCTGCCAACACTGCGGGTCACGCTCGAACATTTCGCCGGTCGCGCCGAGTCGCTGCGTACACTGCCGCACGTCGGTGATGTGCGACGGTTCGGGCTGGCACTTGGGGTTGAGCTGGTCGAGGATGTCGGGACGCGCAGGCCATATCCGGCCGCATCCCGCATCGGCATGCGCGTGACAACGGCGTGCAAGCGACGCGGCGTATTTCTCCGCCCGCTCGGCGACACCATCGTGGTGATGCCACCACTCACCATCTCGTGCGACGAACTCGACCTGCTCTTTGATGCCCTTGACGCCTCGATCCGCGAGGTGTGCGGTGCCTGATCTCGTGATGGTGACCGGCACGGACACCGGCGTAGGGAAGACATGGGTGACGTGCGCCGTCGCGCGTGCCCTCTCTGAACGCGGCATCGATGTCCTGGCGCTGAAGTTGGCGGAGTCGGGAACCGCCGAGTCGGTGCAACAGGACGAGGACGGCGTGCTGCTCGCGAACGCGACCGGGCAGGACTGTCCGACGGCGGCACTTCGGCGCTACCGGGCACCCCTCACGCCGGCCGACGCGGCTGCCCTCGAGGGGCTCGACACCGACATGCCGGCCATCGAACGCGAGATGCTGAGGCACGCCGCACCTCACCGCCTCACCCTGGTCGAGGGCGCCGGTGGCCTGTTGGCACCCCTTGCAACCGATCGCACCCTGCTCGATGTCGCCACGACGCACGGCGCACGCATGCTTGTTGTGGCGGCCGACCGGCTCGGCATGCTCAATCACACCCTGCTCACACTTGCGGCCCTCGATGGCGCAGGCGTGACATGCGCCGGCGTCATCGTCAACACTGTTGATGGCATCACCACCACGGAGGATCGATCAGTGGGCCGCAACCTCGCGATGCTTCGCGAAGTCGATCCCGGTGTGCCGCTCGTGGAGACAACCACGCCCGACTGGCCCGAAACGGTGGTCGGCTGGCTGCAGCTCGGATCCTGACCAGAGGCGGACTTGCAACGCGACCCCTCTACAACGCATCATCTTCGGCATACTCGTTCGACATACTATCACGACACAGGAGCACCTCATGCCCTCGGGCCCGCGCAACACCGGCGACTTCTGCTGGATCAACGTCCTCACCTCGAATCCCGACGAGGCGCAGACCTTCTTCGGTACACTGCTCGGTTGGCAGTACGTCGAACTGCCGGGGATGGGTCACCTCATCCAGGTCAATGGCGAAGACATCGGCGGGATGTGGGATCTGCACGGGCCAAACACCCCGAAGGGGACACCCCCAGGCATCGGCGTGATGGTCAAGGTCGCTAACGCCGACGAGGTCAGCGAAGCAGCGCTCCCGCTGGGCGGCAAGTCGAAGCCGGCGTTCGATGTCGGCCCGCAGGGGCGGATGGCGGAGATCTGGGATCCGACCGGTGCCCAGATCGATCTCTGGCAAGGCGCTGGCTCACCGGGCATGACCGCCGATCCCATGCATCACGGCGTGCCGTCATGGATCGAACTGATCACGCCCGACATCGACAGGGCGGCAACGTTCTATCGCGCCTTGTTCGAGTGGACCAGTGCCACGATGACCAACATGGGCTTCCGCTACGTCTCGTTCAACAACGGCGATCATCCGGTGGCCGGCATGATGGCGCCGACCGAGGCGATGGGCGACGAGGTGCATCCGCATTGGGGGATGTACTGCACCGTCGACGATGTGGACGTCACGGCCGCACTCGTCGAGGAGCTCGGTGGGACACTCTGTGTGCCAACGATGGATATTCCGGAGATCGGTCGCGTCGTGGGGATCACCTCACCGCAGGGCGTGATGTTCTACGCGATCACCTACCTGCCGCGGAGTGCGAACTAGTTGGCCGCTGAATCCGCTGCCGGCGGCGCCTGGGTGTAGATCAGGAAGTCGCCCTTGGCAAGATCCTCGTCGCTGACTGTGATGTGCATGAGGTCCGCGACGGGGACACCCGTCACCACCATCATCCGCGCATCGGGGAGCCGCCGCTGGATCCGTGCGGCGGTGCCGAGCCGGAAGTCGGAGTGGAACGCACCGTTCACATGGAGCACGATCGCGTCGCCACCAACGTTCATCAGCGCCCGCACCACCGCCTCCGCCATCGTCTCGTCCTTGATGCACTGCGCCTGATAGTAGCGCTCGAGCGCCGCCTCCTTGTCGGCGTCAGTTTCGCCGGGCACATGCGGGCGCATGGTCTCCGCGAACCGATCGAAGTATGAGTCGTGGCCACACTGGATGTCAGTTGCGACCCAACTCCGCCGCGTCGCGTCGAGCGTGTCGAGCACGCCAAGGCCACTCTTCGATACCGCACTCGCCAACGGCCGCGGCACATTGCCGGCGATCACCGGCCAGCGGTGCAGCTTTGCCAACTCGACCATCGGCCGGTAGTCGGTGGCGTAGCGCGGCCACGGGCGCGCCAATGCCATCAAAGAGTCTTCTGGCACGCGTCCGACGAGATAGGCATCGAGCACCGGCTGCACGTCGCGCTCGAACATCTCCATCGCGAGGATCTTTCGGACGCCCGGCCGTCCGATGGCGCCGAGCACGTAGGCCTCCATCGCGTGCGTCCCCGGATCGTCATGCTGCTCGCCGAACATCACCACGTCGGCCCGCGAGAGCTCCGGCACCATCATGAAGTCGTCGACGAACATCCGGCTCCTGGTGTCGTAGATGCGGTGGGGTGGGTCAGCCACGACAGCCGCGGGTGTAGCAGGTGAGAGTGCCTGAGCGGTCTGGGCGAGGAGTGCGATGAGGGTCAGCATGGGCACGAAGATACCGGGATCGTGGCCGAGGCCATATCCTTCATCCTTCATCCTTTATCGTCCCTGCATCCAGAGCGCGGCCTGACGGTCGCGCCTAAACAAGGCGGCTTCTCGTGCGGCTCATCGCCCTCCTCGTATTCCTCGCCGCCTGCTCCTCGGGCCCTCGCTACGACGTCCTGATCCAGGGCGGCACCATCTACGATGGCCACGGCGGTGCACCCTATGTCGGCGATGTCGCCATCCACGGCGACAAGATCGTCGCCGTCGGCGAAGTCCCCAAGGGCCAAGCCGGCAAGACGATCGACGCGACCGGCATGGCCGTCTCACCGGGGTTCATCAACATGCTGTCGTGGGCGACTGAGCCGTTGATCGTCGACGGAAAGTCCCAGGGCGACATCCGGCAGGGTGTCACCCTCGAGGTGTTCGGCGAGGGCGAATCGATGGGGCCCTGGAACGACAGCATGAAGGTCGAGTGGCTCGACAACTTCACCGACTTCGTGAATGGTGCCGACAAGGCGCGCGAACTGCTCGGCGGCGACGTTGTCCCGTGGACCACCTTGGGAGAGTATCTCGACTTCCTCGAGCGGAAGGGCATCTCGACCAACATCGCCTCGTTCGTGGGTGCGACCACGGTGCGGGTCCACGAACTTGGCTACGAGAATCGTGCGCCGACCGCCGACGAGTTGTCGCGGATGCAGGATCTCGTTCGCACCGGGATGCGTGAGGGCGCGCTCGGCGTCGGTTCCTCGCTCATCTACGCACCGGCATCGTACTCGGCGACACCCGAGCTGGTAGCACTCTCCAAGGCCGCGGGCGAGCAGGGCGGGATGTACATCTCGCACATGCGGAGCGAAGGCAATCGACTCCTGCAGGCGGTCGAGGAACTGCTGACCATCTCGCGCGAAGCGAACGTGCCGGCGGAGATCTACCACCTCAAGGCGGCCGGTGAGGGGAACTGGGGCAAGCTCGATTCGGTGTTTGCCATGGTCGAGGCGGCGCGTGCCGATGGTCAGCGGATCACCGCCGACATGTATCTCTACACGGCGGGCTCGACGGGGCTCGATGCGGCGATGCCGACCTGGGTGCAGGAGGGTGGCTACAACGCGTGGGCCGGCCGGCTCCGGGATCCCGCGATCCGGAAGCGGGTCAAGGCGGAGATGCAGGCCAATCAGGACGAGTGGGAGAATCTGTTGCAGGGGGCTGGCGCCGAGGGCACGCTACTGGTCGGCTTCCGGAACGACTCGCTTCGGCAGTACACCGGCAAGAGGCTCGCCGCTGTGGCCGCGGAACGTGGCACCGACATCTATGACACCGCGATGGATCTGGTCGTGGCCGACGGCAGTCGGGTGCAAGTCGTCTACTTCCTGATGTCGGAGGAGAACGTCAAGCGCGAGATCGCGTTGCCGTGGGTGTCATTCGACAGCGATGCCGGCAGCATGGCCCCCGAGCCGCCGTTCACCGATGCCAGCACCCATCCGCGTGCGTACGGCAACTTCGCGCGGCTGCTGGGCAAGTATGTCCGTGAGGAGCGGGTGGTCCCACTGGAGGAAGCGATCCGGAAGCTCACCTCGTTCCCGGCGGAGAACCTGGGGATCGTGGAGCGAGGGGCGCTGGTGGTCGGGAACTTTGCCGATGTCGTCGTGTTCGATCCGGCGACGATCATCGACCACGCGACCTTCGAGAAGCCGCACCAGTACTCGACCGGTGTGCGCGATGTCTTCGTGAACGGGACGCAGGTGCTAGCGGGCGGTGAGCACACCGGCGCGTTTGGTGGGCGGGTGGTGCGGGGCACGGGGTGGGTGCCCCCTACCGCACCCTGAACGGCGCTGCGCGCGGTGTGGATGTCAGGGAGAAAGCCCGCGGAGCGTATAGCTATAGATGGACAATTGCGTCATCCCCGGTTCGGATCGGGAGGTGCCGGCCAGGATGGTATCCGACAAGAAGCTCACGAGGGTAGGCTCGAACCGCTGGCTCGCAACCAACGACACTGTGGTGTCCGAGAGTTGGTAGACGGCCACAACCGTGTTGAACCGTCGTAATGTCAATGGCTCGGCTCCGACAGATCGTTGCTGCAGGATCTCGCGCTCGGAGACAGGCTTGCTTGTGGTACGCGCTGCCGCCGCCACGTAGGCCGAGTCCGGCACCGATGTGAGCGTCCACAATCGCCCAGCGGCATCGAGGCGAATGGCTCGGGTCAGTGGCGCAATTGTAGTAGAGAACGGAGTGGTGCCTTCGGCGCCACCCGTCGGCCACCATGGTGCAGGCAGGACGAACCGCCGGACGCGTCGAAATTCGTTCCATAACTCGACGACCGGCGCGAAATGCCAACTGGCGGTGAGCCACACGGAATCGCTGCCGGTGATCGCCCGCCACATCCGCAACTCGGATTCGGTATCGGTCATCGAGATATGCGGAGAGACGGACACCCCAATTTGTGTTCCGTCGGGCTTTGGCTCGGAATAGAGCAACTCGCCCGGCATCCCACCGCTTGAGGTCGTGACGAAACGCCGGTCCCGGAACGCCAGAAGGCCACCCTGATTCGGGAAGTCACCCAGGGGACCAAGTTCCGCGGTAAGTGAATCGAGCCGGAACCAGAGCACCTTGTTAATATCGAGAACCAGCAACATCGAATCGGGAGAGGGAGCAATCGCGGCCGGCGCGTAATATTTGCCGGGTGCCTCCCCATGGCCGCCGAACATCGCAAGCAATCGGCCATGACGGTCGTATTGACCGATCTTCTGCTCGACCGACAGCGGTGCCACGTAGAATCGATGCTCAGCACCCTCGACGATGAACGTCAATCCATCAGCTGGAAAAACGGTGTCGGACGGATTGCCGATCGTGAACAGGCTGTCCAATTCGATGGTGCAGGCAGGGCATGTTGGGAGGGTGGAGCTGGCTTCGATCATCGGGATGCCGTCATCGAGCCAGCTACTCGCTTCAGGAAGTGGATCCGGAGTCTCAGCCCCTCCTGAGCATCCCGCTACCACAAGGATGCCGCATGCCAGCAGCTTCCGGAACAATCGCGTTGTTCGAGGATTGGTCAGCATCGTCAACTCCGATTCAGAGGCTGTCCCGGAGCCTACACCTCCATGTGCAGGAAGCAAAGGAAGGGATACAGACGCCCCCCGTCAACTACACACCACACCGCATCCGGAACTATCATCCATAGATGACCACCATCCGCATGCCGCTCGTTGCCCAGAGCCCGCTCTGGGCCATCGCGCGCTGGGTCGGCGTCGTCCTGCTGGTCTTCCTGCTCG
The DNA here is from genome assembly GCA_038258395.1 of Gemmatimonadales bacterium. Classification (GTDB taxonomy): domain Bacteria; phylum Gemmatimonadota; class Gemmatimonadetes; order Gemmatimonadales; family GWC2-71-9; genus Palsa-1233. The sequence goes on from JBBSPX010000089.1 coordinate 10,478, forward strand.
CCGCCGCCACCCGGTGGCCGACGACGACGCTCAACCTCCTCTGGAACAACGTGATCCCGCTTCTGCCGGTGGTGTTCCTGGTCAACCCGATGATCTGGCGCAACGTCTGCCCGCTTGCCACTCTCAACGAGCTGACAGGCTGGCGCAACGAACGGCCGGCCATCCCGACCCCGGCCTTGCTCGGGTTCTGGGCCGCCGGCATCACGCTCCTGATGGTGCTGGTCCCTGCTCGCCGGTTCCTGTTCAACGAACACACGGTGCCCTTCGCCGGGACGGTGCTCCTGGTCGGCACGATCGCGATCGGACTGGGCACCCTCGTCTCACGGCGCGGTGG
>JBBSPX010000090.1:0-10461 GCA_038258395.1 Gemmatimonadales bacterium
AACCATGCCGCCGATCACCCGCCGCTTCCTCTTTGCGGCGGCCGCCTCGTTGCTGTTCGGGGTGGTACTGGGGAGCTGGTTGCTGGCGCGTCGCGAGCTCGCCGGCGTCTGGCCGTCGCCCTACCTGGTCAGCGCCCATGTCCACCTCGTGATGGTTGGTGCCGTGCTGCAGGTGATCGCCGGTGTGGCGCTCTGGATGTTCCCGCGACCGCTGCGCGATGACACCCGGCGGCACGAGGAGTCCGCCGTCATTGGCTGGTGGCTGCTGACACCCGGCACCTTCCTGCGAGCCGCTGCCGAGGCGAGCAAGGCATGGTTCGGGTGGAGCTGGTTGCCCGGTGTCGTCGTGGCTGGCGCAGTAATGCAACTCGTCGGCATTGGCTGCGTGCTGTTCGCCCTCCGGACGCGGCTCCGTCCCTCGGGTGCGGTCTCCCGTCGGGAGCAGGTGTGACAACCGTCACGCCCAGGGACCCGGCGATCGTTGACCTTTCGTGCATGATCAGGACGACGGGGCAACGCGGCGGTGGCATGGTCAGCATGGTCGGGGAGATCACGGTCGAGTAGTCGGAACGTTCCGTCCTCACCCTCTCCCGAGGGCGTGGCGGCGCTCCATCATCCCCTCGGGGATGGTGGGGCGTAGTTCATTCCGGGGGTGGCGCGCTCACCCGTGGGAAGAGGGGACACGCGGTGGTTTCGACCTCCCCGCGCCTCACCCGGACCCCGTAGAGTGGACGACCCGAATCGGCCACCTGAATTGTCCCGATACTCGTGGCCCCGGGAATCGGCGCGCCGTCGTGAATCATGATGCCCATCGGTGTGGACTGTTCGGCCATGATCAGCACGCCGAACCCCGGGACGGTGCTTGCGGGCGGTGGCACGTCGAACCGTGCCTGGAGGTCACCGGTCGAGTCCCGGCTGAGGGCGACGGTCCCCGCCGGCCCCGCCACGTAACGGCCTGGCAGTGAGTCCGGGAGCGTGGTGGGGGCTGCCGCGAGCGCCCGCCCGCGTGCAAAGCCCTCCAATGCCACCAATGGGCCGTTCATGGCGGCGAGTCCACAGGAGACCGATCCCTGGCGTCCGGCGCCGTTGCACGCGGTCAAGACCACGAACGGAAAGAGGATGGCGATGCGGCTGCGTGACACGAAGGCCTCCATATCTGGGGTCACTGTCAATGTACCGGGTCCCGGTTTCCTTGACCCCGCTAGGGAACGCGGCATACCATTGTGCGTCTTCCCTCCAACCTATCCCACGAGAGCCATGAGTTTCGAGGATATCAAGTCGCACCTCGACCGTCTCTTTGCGTACCGTCCGGCCGGCTCATCAAGGGAGCAAGCGGCGGGACTGCGCGAGGCGCTGATCGAGATGAAGGTGGCACTGAGCGCACTCCGGGTCGCCCTCGAGGAAACCGACGTCACACTTGCGGCGGCTCGAAAGGATCTGGCCGATTCTGAACGTCGCGGCCGCCTTGCGGCCGACATCGACGACCAGGAGACTGCGCGAGTCGCGGCGGAATACCTGGTCCGGGTGCGCGGTCGCGTCGACTTGCTTGAGCGCAAGGTGATCGTCCAGCGCGATGAATTGGTGATGGCCGATCGCGAATACGAGGGCATGCGGGCCCAGTTCCAGCGCGCGGCCCACGGGCTGCCGATCGAGGCGCCGCAAGCGGCCGCGGCCGAGGCCGATGGCCCGGACTTTCCTGATCCTGATCCGTTCCTCGATCGACGGATGCGCGAAGCCGCCGTCGATGCTCAACTCGAGCACCTCAAGAAGAAACTTGGCCGGGAGTGACCCACGTGAGTGAACGCACCGAGCGCACCTTCTTTGGCCATCCGATCGGTCTCGGCACCCTCTTCTTCACCGAGATGTGGGAGCGCTTCAGTTATTACGGGCTCCGACCCTTGCTGGTGCTCTTCATGTCGGCCGCGCTGCTCGACGGCGGCTTCGGGTTCGATCGTACGGCGGCGTCGGCGATCGTCGGCATCTACGCCGGCCTGATCTACCTCGCGCCGCTCCCCGGCGGCTGGATCGCCGACCGATGGCTCGGGTTGCAGCGAACCATCTGGTGGGGTGCCCTCCTGATCACGTTCGGCCACATGGCAATCGGCGTGAGTGGTTTGGCCGGGCAGGGGACGGCAGGCAAGATGGCGTTCTTCGCCGGCCTCGGGCTGATCGTGCTTGGCACCGGTCTGCTGAAGCCGAATATCTCTGCCATCGTCGGCGACCTCTACCCCGAGGGGGGCGCGCGCCGAGACGCGGGTTTCTCGATCTTCTACATGGGCATCAACCTGGGCTCGTTCCTGGGCCAGTTGGTGACCGGATATCTTGGCGAACAGGTCGGCTGGCACTGGGGCTTCGGTGCGGCTGGTGTCGGCATGTTCCTTGGTCTCGTGGTGTTCACCATCTATGCCCCGAAGACGCTCCGCGGGATCGGCACCGATATTGTCCGTGATCCCGACCCGGTTATCCAGGCCCGCCGCGAGTCACGCGTCAAGCAGGTCGTGAGCGCCGGCGCGATCGCGGTGGTGCTGCTCTTTGCCCTGGCCGCATCGGGGTCGGTGGCACTGGATCCTGTTGCCATCGGCAGCAGCATGGCGGTCGTGCTCCTCGCCCTCGCGGTGCTCTTCTTCACCGTGGTACTGCTCGACAAGACGCTCAGCTCGCTTGAACGCCGACAGGTCGTGGTCATCTTGGTGCTCTTCCTGGCTGCGGCGGTATTCTGGGCGGCGTTCGAGCAGGCGCCGACTTCGCTCAACCTCTTCGCCAAGGACTTCACTGACCGCACGGTCGGTGGCTGGGAAATCCCAGCGACCTGGTTCCAGTCGGTCAATTCGTTCTTCATCATCTTGCTCGCCCCAGTCTTCGCGGCGGTGTGGACCGCCATGGGCCGGGCCAACCGCGAAATATCTGCTCCAGCCAAGTTCACCTGGGGCCTGATCTTCGCCGGCATCGCGTTCGCCCTGATGATCATCCCGGCGAATGCGATCGTGGCCAGTCAGGGCGCCCTGCTGGTCTCACCACTCTGGCTGGTCGGCAGCTACTTCCTGCAGACACTGGGAGAGCTGAGTCTGAGTCCGGTCGGCCTCTCGTCGATGACCAAGCTCTCGCCGCGCAAGTACGTCGGGCAGATGATGGGGATCTGGTTCCTTGCCACCTCGATCGGCAACCTGATTGCCGGCCTGGTGGGCGGGCGCGTCGACCCCGAAAACCTCCAGCAGACGCCGCAGCTCTTCACCTATACCGCGGGCTTCCTCTTCGCCGCGGCGATCCTGCTCGCCCTGATGATCGTGCCGATCCGCCGGATGATGGCGCGGGCGACGTAGAAGAGAGAGAAAGAGAGAAGGAGAGAAGGAGAGAAATCGCTCATTGCCTTCCCTCCTTCTCTCTTTCTCTCTTTCTCTCTTTCTCTCCTATCGCGGAGCGACGTCTCTCGTATTCATCGCGTTCGTTTTGTACGCCGCATCGTCAGGCGCGTCGCCGAGCGGCCAGTCGTGCTCCTTGCCCGCGAAGTCCGGTCGCGGCCGCGAGACGAGATAGGCCGCAACGGCGGCGGCATCCTCATCCGAGAGTGTCCCGGGGCGGTCGAACGGCATGTTGTGCCGGATGAATCCTGCGGCCGTCCGGATGCGCGCCATCCCGGCGCCGATGTTGTAGGACTCCGCCCCCCAAGTGGGTGGTGCGGCGGCGGTACCCTCGCCGTTTGGGCCGTGGCAGCGCGCACATTCCTGTTGCCAGATCGCCGCGCCGTGCGTCGTGTCCCCCGTCGTGATCGACGGCTTCGGAACGCCTCGTCCGACAATGGTGTCTCCCGGCGCGATTCCGATCGACAGGTAGGCCATGTACGTCACCATGTCGCGCATGCGGTCATCATCCGCGGCCAGTCGCGAGCCATTCATCGAGCGGAGCAGGCAGCCATTGATGCGGTCCTCGATCGTCGCCACTCGCGCCTCGCGGCCCCGATACTGGGGGAACCGGCTATAGGCACCGATCCAGGGTATCCCGTTCGGTCGACGCCCCTGATCGAGGTGGCACGAGGTGCAGTTGAGGGCATTGCCGACATGGTCGGGCAGTGAATCGTGCGTGGCGGAGAGGATCGCGAGGCCGCGTCGGATACTCGCGCCGAGCGGCCCCTCGGGGATGGGCTGCACCGCCACTTCGGCGCTGGGCACCGAGTCGGTTGGTGTGGGGGGGGGCTCCGATGTGGCGCACCCCAGTCCCACGATGGTCAACAGCACACCAGCGACACCGTATCGATGCACCACGGGGGTGCGTGCGCCGTTCACGTGCCTGCCTTCAGCCACATCCGGACGGCGATCGCCAGGAGAAACACCGCAAACGCGCGTTGCATCGTGGCGCTGTCGACGTGTTGCGCACCGCGCGCCCCGAACCAGGCACCGGTGGCGAGTCCCAGCGCGACCAGCAAGGCCGCCCGGATGTCGACATGCCCTTGGCGGTGATACTCGATCGCGCCGAGCATGCCGACCGGGAGGAGGAGGGCGCCGAGCGACGTGCCGGTCGCACGATGGATCGAGAAGCCGCCGAGGCCGACCAGGGCGGGGACAATGACGACGCCGCCGCCGATGCCGAACAGACCCGAGAGCACGCCGGCCCCAAGGCCGATCAAGAGATACACAATGGTCAAAAGAGCAGCTCCATGCCGAATCGGATCTGGCGCGGTGGGCCATACACGAAGATCGGCTGGTTGAAGTCGCGGGCGGCCGCGAGATACAGCGGATACAGCTCGGTACGCCCACTGATGAGGCCATCGTTGTCCAGGTCTCCCGACCGGCGATAGCGCGGGGATTCAAACGGGATCGGCTGCGGATTCGCGAGATAGGCCTGTTCAGCCACGCTCGCGAGGTATTCGTTCGACGGATCAGGATTGCCGGTCTCGCGCCGGACCGCAAGGATGTTGCGGCGATTTGAAAGGTTGCGCAGGTCGAGGTACACACCACCCGCGAGACCGGCGAGTCGGATTGGTCGACGCAGCAGCAAGTCGAACGTCCATTGTGACGGGAGTCGCGAGCCGTTGGGTTCCGCGGCGAGGGAGTCGCCGGTGATATCGGTGCGGCTGAACGGCAAGCCGGTGCCGTACCGGAACACCAGTGACCCGACCAGCGAACCGAGGGGGCGGACACCGAACAGGCGCGGTCCCCCCTCCGGGTTGATCTCACCGTCGACGGTGGCGATCAGGGCGAGCCGTCGATCGAAGTCGAGGGGGAACTGGGCGCGAGCCGGCGGCGCGAGCGTGTCACCGGTGTTCGGATCGATCCGGATCAGTCGCCGCAATTCAAAGGCGTTGGTGACCGTGCCGTCGGCACGCTGGATCACCCCAGCGAGTCGGGCGCCCCACCCATCAACGCGCTCGCGCTCAAAGATGAACTCTCCCCCGATCACACTACCCACGTCCGCATTGACAAACCGGCTCGAGTCCGGATTCACCCCGATCGGCGCGGTCGAGACCAAGCCATCGAGATTCTTGGCGTAGATGTTCACCTTGAAGGAGGTCATTTCCCGGACCCGGATCCGGGCCGAGAGTTCGACCTGGGTGCCCTGCTCGAATCCGAGGTTCGGATTCCCCTGGCGGAAGCGGCCGGTGCGAGTGCTGTCGTCAAACGCGGCATCGACCAGGTACTGCAAGTCCGGCGGCTGCGAGAATCGACCGACGCTCCCCACGACGGTGGCGCCCTTGAGGACGGTCGACACGGCCGCACGCGGGTTGATTGTCGACCGTGCCCCGACCGTGGCGTTGCCGAGCTCACCCCCCGGATCGAATCCGTCGTAGCGGACCCCGACGGTGAAACCGAGGTCGTTGGCACGCGCCTGCGCTTCGACGTAGGCCCCGGTGATGGACGGCGAGAAACTCGATGCGGTAGGCGGCGGCACGTCGCCACCGATCGGGAGCGATGCATCGACGCGCTGGAACGTCTTGACGTCCTGCTTGGCCACCATGCCGCCGAACCCGATATCGGCATTCTGTCCGAGTCCGAGCGTGAAATCGGCCTGAGTCCTGAATTCGCGGAATCGGTTCCAGGAGATCTCGCCCACCGAGGCGCCACCGAGGAAGAATCCCGGGACACCCCACGGTGTCTGGTCGCTGAATGTCGGGGGCGTGAAGCCGTCCACCGAGCCGCGGGTGCTCACGGTATCCTGGGCGCGGGCCAGCGCCTCGCCGCGAACCTTGAGGCGCTTGCCGGTGAACGCACCGAAGGCGTAGTCGGGCTCCGGGACGGCACCGCGGGTGAAGTCTCGGGTGAACAACCCGAACCGCAGGTCCCCAGCGAACGGGCTGCGCGCGCTGTTGTTGGGAAGCAGCTGCAGGTGGGCCGAGAGCAGTGAGCCGTCGGACACCCGTCCGGGACCGAGGGTCGGCTCATACTTGTATCGCTGATCGTAGAGATACTGTTGTTCGATGGTCTTGAGCCCGAACAGGCGACCGACCAACCGGTTCCCCATCGGGATCGTGAGCTTCCCGGCACCGGTCCACGTCTCGCCGCTGTTGTGCGGCAGTGGGCGCGGGGTGTCGAAGCGAGGGTCGCGTGGATCCGTCGCGGCTGGAGCGTTCACTGCGTCGAAATCGAGGCGCCCCGAAAGGTCGAGCACCGCCACGGCAGTCACCCCACCCGCGAGCGGGCCATCGGCCGCGAGCACCAGGCGGTCGAGTCCGAGGTCGGCGATCCCGCTCATCGGCCGATCGGTCTCGTAGGCGACCCGGCCACGCCACGTGTCGCCGCCGTCGCGCGTGGTCACGTTCACCAGACCGGAGAGCGCCTGGCCATAGCGGGCACTGAAGCCGTTGGTGATGAGCTGTGCCTCGGTGATCAGGTCGGGCGGGATCCGGAAACCGGCGCCGTTGGTTGACGCATCGAGCTGATTCTTGACCCCAAGACCATCGAGCACAAACGACTGCTGACCGACGCGGCCACCCCGGAACGATTCGCCAACCACACCGGCCTGCAGGGAGAGGGCATCCTCGAGCGAACTGACCGGCAGACGGCGGAGGTCCTCGGCGGTGATCCGTTGCTGCGTCTGGGTGGCGAGCGGATCGAGCACGGGATCCTGCACACCGACCGCGGTCAATTCGGCGAGCTCCACGGCCATCGGGGCAAGCCGCACATCGGCGCGGACGATCTCGTTCGAGCGAATCGTCAGGGAGTCGCGCCGGGCCGGTCGGTAGCCTGGCCAGATCACATCGAGTCGGTGCAGTCCGGCGCTCAGGCCGCGGAAGCGGTACTCTCCGCGCAGATCGGTCAGGGTCGCCGTGGCACCGCCGTCGAGTCGTACATTGACCCCGCCGATGGGCGCGCCGGTCGAGGCATCGGTGACGGTCCCGACGAGTCCGCCGGTCGACTGACCGGCGAGCGGACCAGCCACGAGGATCGCGAGCAGGGGGAGCAGGCGTCGGAGCATGCGATCGGTCCTTGATGCGGGAAGCGCGTGAAGTCGCGGGCTCACGGGGTCACCCCGATCCGATACAAGTCGCGCCCGGTCGACAGGATGCTCTCGGCGATCAGCGCCGAGCCATCCTGGGTGATTGCCAGGCGTCCCCAGCGGTCGCGAGTGAAGCCGATCCGCGTCGCTCTCGCCGTCGCCTCGACCCCGTTGGTGATCTCGGCGATCCGACTCGTGGTCTGGAGTCGTGGAGGAGGTCCACCTGGGGTCAAGACAAATTCGGCCCAACGATACGCGACGAAAATCCGTCCACCGCCGACCGCCAGGCCCTCGACCCGCCCCGAGACCTGGCCCGGCATTTCGGGGCGACCCCATACCGGTGTCCCCCCCCCGGATGTGGCGCGGAACACGGTGTCGGCGATCGGCTGGTAGAGGCTGTCCAGTGAGGCGGCGAGGTAGGTGGGTCGTGTGTAGTACAACTCTCCGGTCGCCGCGTCGCGGCTCCAGGCGATCGCGTCCGGCGCCGGCGCCAGCACCGTGACCACGGCGGGCATGGTTGAGACATCGATCCGAGCGATCTCGATCCCGAGGATCACGGTGTCGATCGGGCCACGAGGCAAAATCGTTGGGCTGATGTACCACTGGGCGGCCAGGGCGGTGATCTCGTTCGGGCCGGTCTGGACTGGATCAACGAGCAGATCCCAACGCGCGGATGCGCCGGCGGGTCGCCCGAGCAAGGCTAGGATCCGGACGGCGGTGCGTGGGGACTGGGCGGGCCCGAGAAAGAGCCCACCCTCCTGTGCAGCCTGGTTTCCGGTGCCACTCTCGTGCCGAGTCCAGAGGAACCGGCCATCGTCGAGCAACACGGCAGCACCGAATTGGTCGGAGCGACTCGCGTCATCGGCTTCCCACGCGCACACCTCCGCGATCCGCGGCCCCCCGCCAGCGGGCATCACGCCGGCGCAGAAGTCGCGATCGGGTGTACCGCGACGGTAGCGGTAGGAAAGCAGTCCGGGGCTGGCGATCGCGGGGAAGCCATCGTCACCGGGATTGAAGGTCAACCGGGTGGGTGTCTCGGTGCCGAATGGTCCAGCAGTCCGATCAGGGATGGTCGGGAAGCTCTCCGAATGGCTGCAGGCTCCGGTCGCAAAGGCCCCGAGCAGGACGGCGAGGACAGAACGTCGAGCGATCACGAGAACTCCGCGTTGGAAGGCGGCAGGATGGTGTGGCCGGCCGAACGGGTGAGGCGGTCAGGCGCGAGGTTACCCAGGGTCGAGCCACGGACACGAGAGGACACACCAGGCTGGACCCCACGTGCAGCTTGCAGGTCACATTCGGGGGATCTTCTACTGCACGAAGCTCGGGAACCGGACCACCGACTCGCTGCCGTCCCGCCCCACCGAAGCTACCCCGAAGAGGAAATCGTCGATGATGATACCCTCCAGGGTCACGCGGTCGACGCCGGCCGGGATGAACCGTGACCAATGCCACTGCGGCTCGGTGGTGTCACGCCAATAGACGCGGTACCCCACCAGGTCGGATGCCTCGACGGGTTGCCATGACACGCGGGTGTCAGCCGACACCGCACCGGTGAGGCGCACTCGCGCTGGTGGGGGGGGGGCGGCAGCGAGCGCGGCGAGGGTGACCACATTCACCCCGGTCAGCTTCGCGACATAGTCGAAGTTCACGAACGCGATCACATCACCATAGGCCCGGCCGTTCTCGGTCCGGATATCCTGATGCTGCCGATCGTAGTTCTCGTGCGCTTCCATGATCCGGACGCCGGGCATGCCCAAGTCGTTGAACGGTCGATGATGCCCCCCGCGACCGAAGCGATCCAGCCGGTAGACGAGTTTCGGTTCGAGCTCAGGCAGGTACCGGGTCGTGAGGGCTGCGACCTGGCGAGCAAGCTGGCGCGATGGCCCGTCCACCTCGCCGCCGTAGATCCGTTGCGCACTTCGCTCGGCGTCGGTCTGGTCGACCGGAACCGGCTCGCTGAAGATCCGGAATTCTCGGCTGTCCACGACACCATTGATGCCGGCGATGTTGCCGATCATGTCGTTGTTGAGGATGCCCTGGATCGTCCACCCGCTGTCGGCGATCATGGCGGCGAGCGCGGCACCGCCGTAGAGCCCCTGTTCCTCGCCAGCCAATCCTGCATAGATGATGGTGTTCGGGAATCGCCGAGTGCTCAGTACGCGCGCCGCCTCGATGGCGCCGGCCATCCCGGTGGCGTTGTCGTTCGCCCCCGGCGCGTCGTCGGTGGCGTTGCGTGCATCGCTGACGCGAGAGTCGATGTCACCCGACATCACGATGATGGTGTTGGGTCGGATTGTGCCGTACTGGATCGCGATCACGCTGACGATTTCGGTGTCGTGGATCAGCCGTCCGTTGGGTGACCCCTTGACCATGCTCCGGACGTATCGGACGTCCAGGCAACCACCACATGCCGCGCCGATGCGTTCAAACTCCGCATGAATCCACCGTCGTGCGGCGCCGATTCCTCTCGTCGCGGAGAGGGTGTCACTGGCGGTGTGTCGGGTACCGAAGCCCACGAGAGTCCGGATGTCATGCTCGACGCGGGCCGACTGTGGCGCGTGGGCCAGTGAGTCCAGCCAGGGTTGGTAGACCGCGGGTGGCGCCTGCGCGGCGAGCGGGGGGACAAGCAGCAGGATGGCGGTGACGGGCAGCCAGTGAGTCAGACGCACGTGCCTCTCCGGATCGGTGACGCCGAACGATAACGCCTAGCCGAAGAGTCCGAGGGGCTTGGCCGACCGATGGCCGGGAAAGACGCTCGCGAGGTCGATTGGCCCGAGATGCGAGGTGAGCACTTCGCCGAAGAGGTCGCGGAAGTCGGTGGTGACCGCGAGATCGCGTCCCTCGTGGCGGTCATCCGGCGCGAGACCGGGCCAGGCGCCCGCGACCCGACCACCCAGCACCGATTCGCCGATCACGAACATTGCCGTTCCGTGGCCGTGGTCGGTGCCACCCGTGCCGTTCTCGCGAACGGTGCGGCCGAATTCGCTCATCGTGAGGATCACCACGTCGCGCATCCTGGTGCCGAGGTCGGCG
>JBBSPX010000091.1:0-10344 GCA_038258395.1 Gemmatimonadales bacterium
CGCAAGAAGGCAACCCGCAAGAAGGCGGCGAAGAAGACCACCCGCCGCAAGGCTGCCAAGAAGACCACGCGCAAGAAGGCAACCCGCAAGAAGGCGGCGAAGAAGACCACCCGCCGCAAGGCTGCCAAGAAGACCACGCGCAAGAAGGCAGCGAAGAAGACCACCCGCAAGAAGGCCACCCGCAAGAAGTCCGCGCGGAAGGCTGCTCCGAAGAAGGCTCGTCGCAAGACGACCCGCCGCAAGAAGGCCGCTCCGGCGGCTGCGGCAGCTCCAATGATGTGATCGGGTCCTCGCGGCTTCGGTCGCGAAGGATGTCTACGCACAGGGCCGGCGATCACTCGCCGGCCCTGTTGCGTTGTGGGTCCCCCGCGTGTTCAGGCGCTGGCGTCGTGGACCGTTGCCGACGCTTCCACCACGCGAACCGGGCGTCGGAAGATCGCACCACGCGATGCCGCCCCCCTCGGACGTCGGCCGGCCGGCGGCAACGGCTCGCGCTCCCACGCACCATAGTGTCCGGCGAACCCTTCGGAGCCGGTGCCGAGTCCGTCGGGAATCAGGACATGCAGGCCACCCGGTCGGGTGATTCCCTGCAGCTCCGCCAGGAGGAACCGGCGATCACCCGGCGAGAGGGTCGCGATCGTCCCGGTGTCGAGCACCACCAGCTGGAAATCGCCATCGAGTGGTGGGAGCCAGACGCCGAGCTGCACGAAGAACGCGTCGAAGGTCGACGAGAGTGCCTCGGACGCAACCGTCTGCTCGGCACGTTCGATCACCCCGAAGTCCTGGCCGAGGAAGGTCACGTCGGCGTCATGAGCCGCGAAGAGATACGCCGAGGCGATGGCGCCGGCACCGACCAGCAGGACCTTGTCGTCGGCCTCGATCCTGGGAGCGAGCCCCGCCGAGAGATGCGCCGGGTCGATGCCCCAGTGCACCGGGTCGCGCTGGGTGGCACGCAACTTCGGGAACTGCTTCCGCCAGGTGTCGTAGGAGCGAATGCCGAGTCGCTTCCGGATCAGGTCGTCGACGGCGCCCTGCATGAGCACGTCGGTGAGCAGGTACTGCTGACTCTCCGCACCCAGGCCGGCGAGGGCATCGTCGCCGATCCGGAGGAGTTCCTCTCGGCTGAGCGAGTTCTTGTAGTGCTCGATCCGGTCCATCACATAGAGGTCATACTGCTGCCGCAGGGAACGCAGCGACTGTCGCCGGGGGGCGGTCGAGAGGAGGTCCTGCGCGCTCAGCATGCTTCGAAGGTCACAAGTGTGACACCGTGCGTCAATCCACCCGGAGGATTGCGGCCTTGAGATAGCCGGTTTCCAGGATGGTGATGACCTCCGGATGGTCTTGCGGTTGGCCGAGCAGGGCTTCGATACGGACACGACGACCACTGTCACCGGCAGCATCCCGGAGCATCGACATGAACTCGGGACGGCCCAGATGAAACGAGCAGCTTGCGCTCAGCAGTGCTCCCCCGGGTGCCACCAGGTGCATCGCGCGACGGTTGATCTCTCGATACCCCCGGAGCGCCGCCGGGAGATGCCCCTTGGCTTTCGCGAACGCCGGCGGGTCGACGACCACGACATCGAACTGTCGACCTGCCCGTCCCCATTCCGCCAGGAGCTCGAACGCATCCCCCAATACAAAGTCGATCCGCTCGATCCCGTTGAGCTTGGCATGCGCTCGTCCCCGCTCGAGCGCATCGGCGCTCGCGTCGAGTGCCACCACCGATTGCGCACGCCCAGCCAGATGCAGCGCGAACGAACCATGGTAGCTGAAGCAGTCGAGCGCGGTCCCGCCGGTCGGCACCAGCGCACCTGCCCGCAACCGATTCTCGCGTTGATCGAGGAAGGCACCGGTCTTCTGGCCGGTATGCGGTGCGGCGTACCAGCGGACGCTCCCCTCCCGCACCTCGATCTCATCGGGGACGCTCCCCATGACCGTCTCGATCCCCTCGGTGAGCCCTTCGAGCCTGCGGATCGCCACATCGTGGCGGAGCAGAATTCCACGCGGCTGGTACACCGCGGCGAGTGCCTCGAGGATTTCGGCGCGACGCGTCTCGAGCGCCGCCGAGAGGAACTGCACCACGAGGTACTCGCCGTAGCGATCGGCCACGAGGGCGGGGAGACCATCACCCTCGCCATGGATCTCGCGCCACGCGGTGGCATCGATCCCGGCGCGGCGAGCCTGTGCCTCGCGGAACCGGTTGGCCCACCAGTCGCCATTGATCGTCGTCTCGGTCGGGTCGAGCAGGCGGAGGCGAATCTCGGAACGGGGCGAACAGAGTGCCTGGCCGAGGAACTTCCCTCGACCATCGGTCACGGGTACGATCCCCGGGTGCGCGGGATGCGAGATGACGTCGCTACGATAGATCCAGGGGTGCCCGGCGCTCCAGCGCTGTGCCCCACGCTTGCTGACCACGGCGGGCGTCACCCGCACGGCGGGCGTCATCGGCACGGTGGCGAGGCTGCGGACAGCATGACACGGGAGAGGATCATGCGCGAGAATCTAGCGGGACAACTCCGACTGTTGCTGGTCACCGACGATCGTCTGGTCGGGCTCGGGGCGCTGGTCGCCACCTGCCAAGCCGCGGTCGAGGGCGGCGTGACGGCGGTCCAGTTGCGGCTCAAGTCGGTGAGCGACGCGGAGCTGCTCGAGGTTGCCCGACAGCTGGTCACGGCGCTTCGGGTGCCGGTCCTGATCAACGACCGACTCGACATCGCTCTCGCGGCCGGTGCGGCCGGCGTGCACCTCGGTGCCGATGACCTGCCCCCCGCTCGCGCGCGACGGATCGTGCCCGACGGGTTCATCATCGGCGCCTCGGTCGGCGATGCCGAGGAGGCCGTGCGCGGTCAAGCCGCGGACTACTGGGGGATCGGTCCGCTGCATGCGACCGCCACCAAGGCCGATGCCGGAACGGCGTTGGGTTGGGACGGTGCGCGCTCGCTGCTGGCATTAGGGGGGGGCCGGCCGGCGGTGTTGATCGGCGGGGTCCGGCCGGTGGACGTCGCCGCCGCACACGAGGCCGGCTTTGCCGGAGTTGCGGTGGCGAACGGGATTCTCGGCGCAGCCGACGTTGCGGCGGCGGCACGCGAATACCTTCATCGTTAATCCTTCATCGTTAATCCTTCCAGCATCCCGCGGCGTGACCGCCGCGGCTGGAGGATTCATCGGATGCGGCTGGGTTGCCGCACGCGCCGAATATTTCTGAGGTGTTCCGCGTAGCTGTTGGCGAACAGGTGGCCACCATCGCCCCGCGCCACGAAATAGAGCGACGCGACCTGGGCGGGGGAGAGCACTGCCTCGATGGCGGCGGGGCTGGGATTGCCGATCGGCGTCGGCGGGAGGCCCGGATGCAGATAGCTGTTGTAGGGTGATTCGTAGGCGTAGTCGCGATTGAAGAGGCGTGCCTTCCGGGTGCCGCTGTCGACCAGAAATGCGTACTGGACGGTCGGGTCGGCCTGGAGTGGCATGCCGAGCCGCAGGCGATTGCGATACACCGCGGCAATGATCGGGAGTTCCTCGGGGAGTTGTGCCTCGGCCTCGACGATCGAGGCGATCGCAAGCACCTCCACCTGATCGAGATCCTCCGCGTCGGCCCGCTTCTGCCAATCGGCCGGCCACGCGTCGTGGCGCGCTCCGAGAAAGCGTCGCACCACCTCACGCGCCGTTGCGAATCTCCCGAAGGAGAACGTCTCGGGGAGCAGCCACCCCTCGGCGCTGGTTCCGGCGATCTGATACGATGCGAGCAACTCGGGATCCCGGAGTGCGGTCCAGATGGAATCCGGATTCAGGCCGAGCCGTTGACTCGCGCGTCGGACGAAGTCCCAGAGGGTGCCGCCCTCGGGGAGCGTGACGGAGGTGACGAGCGCATCGCCACGCGCGAGCCGATCAAGAATCGATTGGTGCGATGCGCCCGGCTCGAATCGGTAGCGGCCAGGCTGCAACCGTCGGTCGGTGCCGCTGAGTCGTCCACGCAGCCGGAACCAGGTGGCGCCGGCGATCACGTGGTGGGCGGTCAGTGAATCGGCGATCGAGCGAATCGAACTGCCGGGTGGGATATCGACCTCGATCGGTGGGCCCGACGGCACCGAGGTGCAACCTGCGAGCGCCAGCAACAGCAATGCTCCGGCTGGCCGCATCAGCGCTGGCCTCGTCGCGCTGCGACCCATCGTTCCAGCAGGATCGCGGCGGCCATCGCATCAATGGTGCTTCGCCGCGTCCGGGGGGCGATACCCCGGAGTGTGAGCCGCTCCACGGTCTCGGAGGTCGAGAAGGATTCGTCGAGCCAGTCAATCGGGAGCCCACTCCGCGTGGCGAAGAGGTCGCCCATCTCACGCGCCGCGATGGCCGCTGGCCCGAGATGGCCCTCGTCGTCGAGTGGCAACCCGACCACCAGGCCGACCGGTTCATGCAACTCGACGAGTGTCAGGAACCGGCCGAGCGGCAGGCGCTTACTGGCTCGACGCTGGAGCACGTCGACCGGTGTGGCGATGATCTGGGTCTCATCGGTGATGGCCACGCCGATGCGATTGGCCCCCCAGTCGAGTCCGAAGACGCGACCGAGGGGGGGGATGCCGGACCCGATCATTGCGCCATCGTGGCGAAGAACTCCTTGTTGGTCTTGGTGCGCTTCATGCGCTCGAGCAGGAATTCCATCGCCTCGACCGAGGGCATGTCGGCGAGGAAGTTGCGCAGCAGGTAGACGCGATTGAGCTCGTCCTTGTCGAGCAGCAGCTCTTCCTTCCGGGTGCCGGACCGATTGATATCGATCGCGGGATAGACTCGGCGATCCGCGAGGCGTCGGTCGAGGACCAGTTCCATGTTGCCGGTGCCCTTGAACTCCTCGAAGATGACCTCGTCCATCCGCGAGCCGGTCTCGATCAGCGCGGTAGCGATGATCGTGAGTGATCCGCCGCCGTCGATGTTGCGCGCGGCCCCGAAGAACCGCTTGGGCTTCTGGAGCGCATTGGCATCGACACCGCCGGAGAGGATCTTGCCGGAGTGGGGCACGACCACATTGTGCGCGCGGGCCAGGCGGGTGATCGAGTCGAGCAGGATCACCACGTCGCGGCCGTGCTCGACCAGGCGCCTGGCCTTCTCGATCACCATGTCGGCGACCTGCACGTGTCGATCCGCCGGCTCATCGAAGGTCGAGGCGATCACCTCCGCGTTGACATGCTCCTGCATGTCGGTGACTTCCTCGGGCCGCTCGTCGATGAGCAACACGATGAGGTAGCACTCGGGATGGTTGGCCGCGATGGAATTGGCGAGCTTCTGGAGCAGGATCGTCTTGCCGGCCTTGGGTGGGGCCACGATCAGTCCACGCTGCCCCTTGCCGATCGGTGAGAGCAGATCGATGACCCGCATGGAGATGTCGTTGCGATCATCCTCGAGCCGAAGTCGTTGGTCGGGATACCGCGGCCTGAGATTGTCGAAGGCCACGCGCTCCTTGGTCTTCTCCGGCGCCTCGTAGTTGATGCTCTCGACCTTGAGGAGTGCCAAGTAGCGCTCTCCCTCCTTGGGCGGGCGCACCTGTCCCTGGACGGTGTCGCCGGTTCGGAGGTCGAAGCGCTTGATCTGGCTCGGGCTGACATAGATGTCGTCCGGACCATAGAGGTAGTTCCAATCCTGTGACCGGAGGAAACCATATCCTTCGGGGAGGATCTCCAGGACCCCTT
Source organism: Gemmatimonadales bacterium (assembly GCA_038258395.1). GTDB lineage: Bacteria > Gemmatimonadota > Gemmatimonadetes > Gemmatimonadales > GWC2-71-9 > Palsa-1233. The sequence continues at coordinate 5,676 of JBBSPX010000091.1, forward strand.
CACCGCGAATGACGGTCTCCTTCTCCAGCAGGGATTGCTCGATGCGGAAGATGAGGTCCTGCTTGCGGAGGCCCGAATAGTTGGTGATGTTGAGTTCCGCGGCCAGTTCGTGGAGCTGGGCGACGGTTCTCTGCTTGAGTTCGGCGATGTCCACGGGATTCTCCGGCGGGCGACCGTATCGGGCTCGCGCCCCACGGCATGTATGTCAATCGGAAACGGACGGGTTGATGTCACGCAGATGCCCCGAGCCTGTCGTACCCCGGGCCCTGGACAGTTGGAGGGAGTTCGAGGATGAGGATATGACTCACGGCCTGTGCCGTCAAGGCTCGGAGTGACCGAGGCTCACCGATTCTTCGCCACCTGGCGGTCGCAAAACCTCGCCGGCTCCCGTGATGTGGTCGATGGCGTCCTGCTCCCTGAACATCGGGGGCCGTCGCTCGACCTCGCCGCCTTCCTCGCCACCTGGCCCGGCGCGTGGTACTGGGGCGACGATGCCCAGACCCGCCTGGTCCTCGTCCGCGGGACGGCCACCCCCCGTCCCGAGCGATGGCTCTGGCACGGTGCTCTCCTCTTCCTGACGATCATCTGTACGCTCGCCGCGGGCGCCGTGCTCACCCACTCCTGGACGCCGCCGACCGGTCGCGGGCTGAGCGGTATGGTCGCGGCCACGCTCCAGTTCGCCGAGTTCGTGGTGATGGGCGGTTGGCGACAGCTGCTCCCGGGCTGGGAATTCGCCGCCCCCTTGCTCGGCATCCTGCTGGTGCACGAGATGGGACACTACTTCGCTGCCCGGCGATATGCCCTCGATGTTTCGCCGCCCTACTTCCTTCCGGTCCCCCCGAACCTTTCCCTGATCGGCAACCTCGGCGCATTCATCCGAATCCGCTCACCGGTCTACGACCGACGCCAACTGCTCGATGTCGGCGCCGCCGGTCCGCTGGCGGGGTTCGTGGTCGCGCTCGGCGTCCTCTACTGGGGATACCTGGGCTCGACCCGCGTGCCCACCGCATTCAACGGCCCCTCGCTGATCGCGCTCTCGGGGGCGCCGATCATGCTCGGTGAATCCTTGCTGACCCACTACCTGCGCGACTGGGTGATTCCTGGCACGGGACCGGTGATGCTCTCCCCGATGGCGTTCGCGGGATGGGTCGGGATGTTCGTGACGGCACTCAACCTCCTGCCCCTCTCGCAGCTCGACGGTGGCCACGTGATGTTCGGGCTGCTCGGACGCCGCCAGGCGGTGGTGTCGTTCCTCGCCGCGTTGGGCCTGATCTGGCTCGGACAATCGGCGCCGATGTGGTGGATCTGGGCGGCGCTGACGTTTGTGATTGGGGGGGGGAAGTGGTCGCACCCCTCGGTGGTGCTGCCCGACCGACCGGTGCTGTACCGGGGGCGCCTCACCGGGATTGCCTGCGTGGTGGTGTTCATCCTGACCTTCGTCCCCGTGCCCTTCAGGAGCTGACGATGCCGTCTCCCATGAACGAGATGTCCGAGCTGCGCCACCAGCTGTCGAACCCGCTCGCCGCGCTCCTCAGCGAAGTGCAGCTTGCCCTGCTCGATCGGGAGACGCTCCCGGACCACGGGGCCGAGACGCTGGAACGCGTCGAGCGTCTCGCCCTCCGCATGCGCGAGATGCTGCGCACGAAGTAGCGGATTAAGGATGAACGATGAACGATGAACGATGAACGAACTGTCACGCCGAACGCAGTGAGGCGGCGGAGCCGAGGGGATAGTACGAAAGCCGCGCTAACCCCCCTCACTGCGTTCGGGGTGACAGCCATCGTTCATCCTTAATCCTTGATCGTCAATCGTTCATCGTTATTTGTCACGAGGTGATTCCTGCCCCAACCTGACTGGCTGACCCGGACCCTCGCGCCGAGCGGATTGCCCTCGCGCCTCGGGCGCGTCTTTGCGCGTCACGAGGAGCTGGCGTGGACGGGGGCGGCGGGCTTGCTCCTGCTCACCTCCTGGTTGCTCCAGATCGGTGGCCGACTGCCGTGGGAAGTGTCACGAGCGGGATATCTCGTGGTCGCGGTCATTGGGGGCCGTCAGCCGGTGCGCCACCTCCTCCGTGGCCTCCGGCGGGGTCGACTGTTCCTCGGGATCGACTTCCTGATGGTTGTCGCGGCGGTCGGGGCCGCGGTGGTTGGTGCCTGGGCCGAGGGTGCCTTCCTGCTCTTCCTGTTTGCGCTCGCCAACGCGCTCGAACGCTATGCCCTCGACCGGGCCCGCGATGCGATCCGAACCCTCACCTCACTGGTGCCCGACACCGCTCGTGTCCTCGCGGCCGGCCGCGAGTCAGTGCTCCCGATCGAGCAGGTGCGCCCCGGGGATCTGGTGGTCCTCCGACCCGGTGAGCGGGTTCCCGTCGATGGCACGATTCACTCGGGATCTTCGGCGCTCGATCAGGCGCCGATCACCGGCGAATCGATCCCGGTCGACAAGGGGGTCGGCGACGAGGTCTACGCGGGAACGATGAACGGCGAGGGTGCCCTCGAAATCCTGGTCACGCGAGCCGTCGGCGATCGCACGCTCGATCGGGTGATCCGGCTGGTCGAGGAGTCGGAGAGCGCCAAGGCACGGACCGAACAATTCACCGAGCGATTCGAACGGATTTTCGTGCCGATCGTGGTGGTGCTCGACATCCTGCTGATTGTCGTGCCGCCACTCCTTGGGCTGCTCGACTGGCCGACCGCCCTCTACCGTGGCATGACCGTCCTGGTCGCGGCATCGCCATGCGCACTGGCACTGGGACCGCCGGCCGCGATGCTCGCGGGCATTGCGCAGGCCGCCCGGCGTGGCGTCCTGATCAAGGGAGGCATCCATCTGGAGTCCCTCGCCGGTGTCCAGGCTATCGCGTTCGACAAGACCGGTACGCTCACGCGCGGACGGCCGGAGGTGACAGAGGTGATCCCGGCAGGCGGAGTCGGCGTCGCCGAACTGCTCCTCATCGCCGGATCGGTGGAGCGCCGTTCCGAGCATCCACTCGCCCAGGCGGTGGTCCGCCGCGCCGAAGCCGATGGGCTGACGCTCGAACCGTCAGGCGACCTCTCGGCCGTCACCGGTCGCGGTGTGACCAGCACCTTCCAGGGCGAGCCGGTCTGGATCGGGTCACTGCAGATGTGGCGCCGACAGGACGACCTGCCGCCCACCGAGATCCGCGAGGCGGCGGCGGCCATCGGCGCCCGCGGGCAGAGCGTCATGGCGGTGCGCCAGGGCTCGCGTTGGCTCGGTGTGATTGGCCTCTCCGATGAATCGCGGTCCACGGTCCCCGGGACCCTCGCCGGCCTCCGTGCCATGGGGCTCGGCCCACTGGTGATGCTCACGGGCGACCACGCGGGTGTGGGCAACGCGGTGGCGCGCTCGATCGGGATCGATGATGTCCGGAGTGACCTGATGCCTGCCGACAAGGTGACGGTGATTCGCGAGTTGCTGGAGGCACACGGCAGCGTCGCGATGGTGGGCGACGGGGTGAATGATGCGCCGGCGCTCGCCGCCGCCACGGTCGGGATCGCCATGGGCGGCGCCGGGAGCGCCGTGGCGCTCGAGACCGCCGATATCGCGCTGATCGGTGATGATCTTTCCCGGCTGCCGTTCGCGATTGGTCTTGCGCGGCGGAGTCGCACCATCCTGCGACAGAATCTCGTGATCGCGGCCGGCATGATGCTGCTGCTGCTGACCGCCGCGGCGCTCGGCGATCTCGCCATCGGGCCGGCGGTGATCGGCCACGAGGGGAGCACGCTGGTGGTGATCGCGAACGCGCTCAGGATCTTGCGGTACGAGGGGTGAAGGATGAAGGATTAACGATTAACGATTGACGATCAACGATCAACGAGGGCTGTCACCCCGAACGCAGTGAGGGGGGTAAGCGCGGCTTTCGTACCATCCTCTCGGCTCCGCCGCCTCACTGCGTTCGGCGTGACAAGCGTTGAGCCTTGAGCGTTAAGCCCCCTCCATCATCCCGTCCACCCCATCCGGCACCGGCACGCCGAGCTGGTTGAGCAGGCGCGGGAAGACATCGACCGTCCGGAAGGCGCGATCTGGGAGTGGGCGATTGGACCAGAGGGGCGTGAGCATATGCGCGGCGATCAGCGAGCCATGTCCGGACTTGTGGGCCGGTCGTTCCCACGCCTCACGGAAGTCCCAGCCCTCGCTGGCCGCGATCACGAGGTCTCCGGTGCGGGGCGAGCGGAACTGGTCGATCAGGTTGACCACGGCATCGGGGAAGGGCGAGTCGATGCTCGCGCCGAGCCATTCGGCCGGGGAGAGTGACCGTGCGTGCCCGAGTTGCAGTGGGTCGCCGGTGATCGGCTGATAGTCGATGGGGGATGGCTGACCGTCGATGTCCGTTGGGCGCTGGTGCAGGGCGGCTTCCCCCCCCCGAGATGCCACGTGAACGGTGCCATCAGCGGCCTCGCCGGCGATGAGTGCCACCGCCGGTTCCTCGAGCAGCAGCGTGACCACATCGTCGTCGATGCCGAATGCACCCGGCAGTCGCGCCGCCTGCCACGGCAGTCGCGTGGTGCGGGCCGACCCTGGGGCGGCATAGAGGGCGGCCTGGGCGTTGCCGGCCACCATGACCGCGACCTCGGGGTCGCGGGTCCAGAGCACCGGATGCGCCAGCGTCGCCGCCCCGTGTGTCCGGAACCATGTCGCCAGGTCCAGGTGC
>JBBSPX010000092.1:0-10262 GCA_038258395.1 Gemmatimonadales bacterium
GGGCGAACCGAAACCGGTGATGCACCGGGTGCTCGAGACGCTCAATCCCGGCCTGCCAACCGATCGGCCGCGTTATCTTATGGGCGTAGGATTTCCGGACGATCTGGTCGAGGGTATTGCCCGAGGTGTCGACCTCTTCGATTGCGTCGCGGCGACCCGGAACGGGCGTCACGGCAGCGCCTGGACCGTGAACGGCAAGCTCCAGGTCCGGGGTGCGGCCATCAAGCACGATCAGGGCCCGCTCGATCCGGAATGCGACTGCGAGGCGTGCGCTCGATTTTCACGCGCATACCTGCGGCATCTGTTCGTGGCCGAGGAGCAACTCGGGCAGCGACTGGTGTCGATTCACAATCTGCGGTTCCTGATCCGCCTCGCCGAAATTGCGCGCGAGCGGATCGCAGCAGGAACCTTCACTGGGTGGGCCCAAGCGTGGCTCCACCGTTGGCACGCCAAAGAGGACGCCTAGATGGGACGTAATCCCGCGCTCATGCTGGTCCTGCAGTTCCTGGCCATCGGCCTGGTGTTCTACTTCCTGATCATTCGCCCGCAGGGCGTGGCCCGGAAGAAGGCCGCCGCAATGCTGGCCGCGATCAAGAAGAACGACCTGGTCACCACCGCCGGTGGCGTGATCGGCAAGGTCAAGCAAGTACGCGACCTCGAACTCGTGATCGAGAGCGGCACCGCGGAGCTGGTGATCGAGCGCGCCCGCATCATCCGGGTCGGCGACATCAGCTCCCCGGGGACCATGACCTGATGGCGATCCTGCCCGTGCACTATCTCGGTCAGCCGATCCTCCGTGAGGTGGCGGTGCCGATCGAGTCGGTCGACGAGGAACTGCGCCAACTGGTCGCGGACATGTACGAGACCATGGACGCCGCGCTGGGCGTCGGCCTTGCCGGCAATCAGGTCGGGGTCGCCAGGCGGGTCGCCGTGATCGATACCGAGGAGCACCGCTTCGCGATGATCAATCCGAGAGTGGTCTCGACCACGGGCCGCGAGAGCGCCGACGAAGGATGCCTCTCGGTGCCCGAGGCATTTGGCGAGGTCACCCGCGCCGCCGAGATCACCCTCGAGGCGACGGACCTCGAGGGCAACGCGTTCACGCTCGACCTCTCGGGACTCACTGCGCGCGCGGTGCAGCATGAGATCGATCATCTCGACGGGGTGATGTTCATCGACCACCTGTCGCCGCTCAAGCGCCAGTTGCTGGTCAAGCGGTGGAAGAAGGAATACCGGGACGCCGGGCCGACCTGGACGCCATCGCCCGAGGAGTCGGAAGCAGGCACCTGATGCGGATCGCGTTCTTCGGCACGCCAGACTTCGCGGTCCCGTCACTCGAGGAACTCATCGCTGCGGGTCACGATGTCCGGGTCGTGGTGACCCAGCCCGACCGAGCCCGCACCCGTTCACACTCGACGCTCCTCCCCCCCCCAGTGAAGGTCACGGCACAGAAGGCCGCTATCCCGGTGCTGCAGCCCGAGCGACCACGTGGTGAGGATTTTCTTGAACCGCTTCGTCAGATGCACCTCGATCTCGGTGTCGTGGTGGCGTATGGGCACCTGCTCCGCCCCGAGGTGTTGGCGATTCCCCGATTCGGACTCGTGAATGTCCACGCCTCGCTGCTGCCGCGCTGGCGCGGTGCGGCACCCATCCACTGGGCCATCAAGGCCGGTGACGCCCGGACCGGCGTCTCGATCATGCAACTCGAAGCCGGTCTCGATAGCGGCGGGAGCTGGCTCCAGGCGAGTACGCCGATCGGTCCCACCGACACCACCGGAGCGCTGTTCGAGCGACTGGCCGCGCTCGGTGCCAAGGCGCTCGTCGATGCACTGCCGGCCATCGAGGCGGGAACGCTCCCGATACCGCAAATTCCGGCGAACGTCACCTTCGCGCCGAAACTGGACCGCGAGAGCGCCCGTGTCGATTGGCGGCTCACCGCTGCAGAGGTGAGTTGTCACCTCCGCGCGATGGACCCGTTCCCCGGTGCCTGGACCACGCATGGCGGGGAGGCGATCAAGCTCTTCGGGGCAATGGTGAGCGAGGAACTTCCGGTCGCAGGAGCCGGTTCCATTGCTGTCGAGGGCGATGCGGTCGTGGTGGAATGCGGGTCGGCTGCCGTCCGCATTGGCATCGTGCAACCGGCAGGCAAGCGCCGAATGCCGGCAGGCGATTGGTACCGGGGATTGACGGCCGATTCTCGCATGGTATTCGAGTGAACATCCTGCCGCGATTGCTCGCGTACCTCGACGCCCGAGTGGCGGCTCGCGAGGATCTGGGTCTTCGCCTGGCCGCTGTCGCCGCCGCAGGTGCCGAGGTGGCGCTCGTTGCGCGCCAGCCGGGGGCAAGCACCGACATGCTGACGTCCCTCGCGGCACGCTGTGTCGCGAACGCCAGGCCCCCCGGCGCAGAGGTCTGGGTGACCGGCCGCGTCGATGTCGCGTTGGCCACCGGTGCGAATGGAGTGATCCGCCGGAGTCAGGACCTCGTGATCCCCGCGATGCGGGAGGCCGTTGGCGGCAGCACGGCCGGACAGCGGCTCCGCCATATTGCCTCGGTGCATTCGGTGGCTGAGGCCGAGGCGGCAGCCGCGGCCGGCGCCGACGCCTTGATCGTGGGCACCATCTGGCCGTCGGCGTCGCATCCGGACGGCCCGCTCGGGGGGCTGGCACTGCTTGAGGGCGCGGTCCGGTTCGGGCTCCCCTGTTACGCAATTGGCGGGGTCACACCCGAACGCGCACGAACGGCTCGCGCGCACGGCGCCCAGGGGGTCGCCGCGATCAGCGCGGTGTGGGACGTGTCCGACAGTTATCAGGCGGTGCTGGAGCTGCTGAAGGATGAAGGATGAACGGTGAAGGATGAAGGTGTTGTCACGCCGAACAGAGTGAGGCGGCGGTGCCGAGGGGATGGTACGAAAGCCGCGCTCACCCCGCTCGCTCCGCTCGGGGTGACACCTCCAGTATCGTTGATCCTTCATCCTTGATCCTTCATCCTTCATCGTTCATCGTTGATCAAGGAGTTGAGTCATGCAATTGACCATCAATGGATCGTCACGCACCGTCGCTCGCGCCGAGACCGTCGAGCAGCTGCTTGCCGCGCTCGAGCTGGATCCGCGCGCCGTGGTGGTGGAACTGAATCGGGAGATCGTGCGTCGACCGTTGTTGGCCGCGACGTCGATTCGGGATGGTGACGCCGTCGAGATCGTGCACTTTGTAGGGGGGGGATGAATGCTGGAGATCGGCGGTACCACATTCTCGTCACGGTTGCTGGTCGGCACCGGGCGCTATCGCACCAACACCGATATGGTCGAAGCCATCGATGCCAGCGGGGCGGAGGTCGTCACCGTCGCCGTGCGACGCATCTCCCTCGACCGGGCGGACGACACCGGCATCCTCCATCACCTCTCGCCCGAGCGCTATTTCCTGCTCAGCAACACGGCCGGATGCTACACCGCCGACGACGCGATCCGCTATGCACGTCTGGCGCGGGAGGCCGGTTTCAATGACTTCGTCAAGCTCGAGGTGATCGGCGACCAGGACACCCTTTTGCCCGACACCGCCGGGCTGCTCGAGGCGACACGGGTGCTCGTGGCCGAAGGGTTCAAGGTGATGGCCTACACGAATGACGATCTCATCACGGCCCTAAGGTTGGAAGATGCCGGCGCGGTCGCGGTCATGCCGCTGGCCTCGCCGATCGGCTCTGGACTGGGCATGATCAATCCGTTCGCGATCCGGACCATCAAGGCGCGGCTCAGCGTGCCGATCATCGTCGATGCCGGGGTCGGCACCGCCAGCGATGCTTGCCTCGTGATGGAGCAGGGTGTCGACGGGATCCTGATGAATACGGCACTCGCCGCCGCCGATGCACCGGTCCGGATGGCCCGGGCGATGCGCCTCGCCGTCGAGGCGGGTCGCGAGGCGTATCGTGCCGGTCGGATGCCCAAGCGCGAGATCGCGGTGCCCTCGAGTCCGACGACCGGGATGATCGCCTGATCGATTCCGGCCTTGGCCCTCGCCGTGCCGCGCTCGGCATCCTCCTCGCCGTCCGGGGCGGCACGCCGTTTGATTCGGCGCTCGAACGCGGGTTGGGTGGTTTGCCCGACGCCGATCGTCGACTCGCGCACGAACTCGCCGCCGGTGTGCTGCGACGAGGCGATGCGCTCGATGCGATCATCGCTCCGCTGCTGACTCGGGGCATCGATCAGACCGACCCGAGCGTCCTCGACATCCTCAGACTCGGCGTGTACCAGCTCAGGGAGCTCGAACGGGTTCCCGCGCATGCGGCCGTCGCGACCGCCGTCGCGCTCACCCGCGAACGGGTCGGTGAACGATTGACCGGCGTCGTCAACGCGGTCCTCAGGCGCGTGACGCGACTGGCGCCCGTGACGACACCCGCGACCGACGCCGATCTCGCGAGCCGACACTCGCATCCTGCCTGGCTGGTCGATCGCTGGCTCGCCCGATTCGGCTCCGACGCGACCACGGCATTGCTCGAATGGAACAATTCGCATCCGATGCTGGTGGTACAGCCAACCGATGGGGACCTCGCGTCGCTCGCGGGTCGCTTCGAGACCGCAGGAGTCCGAGGTTTCCCGGCACCCTTCGATGCCGGACTGATCGTCGAGGAGACCCGCCCCGACCGACTGCCGGGCTTCGGGGAGGGCCGCTTCTATGTGCAGGACCCCGCCCAGGCGCTCGTGGTCCGGTTCGCCGGTGTGCCCGCTGGTGCCATCGTGTTCGATGCGTGCGCCGCTCCCGGTGGCAAGACACTTGGCCTCGCCACGGCGGCCGGATTGGTGATCGCCGGTGAGCTCTCTCGGCGACGGATTCCGCGACTCCGTGAGAACCTGAGCCGGAGTGGCGTCGCCAATGTCCGGGTGGTGTACGCCGACGCCCTGCATCCCCCGATTCGTCCGACGGATCTGGTGCTCCTCGATGCGCCCTGCCTCGGAACCGGCACGTTTGCCCGGCACCCGGACGCCCGGCTCCGCGTCCGTCCCGAGGCGCTCACCCGGCTCGCTCGCGAACAGGCCCAGCTCCTCGACGCGGCCGCCGATCGAGTGCGACCGGGTGGCGTGCTATGTTACGCCACATGCTCGTTGGAACCCGAGGAAAATGCGGAACAGATCGACCGATTTCTGGCTCGACACCCGGAATTTCGGCGTGCGCCAATCGCCGACATCGAGGTGCCCATGACCGCGAGTGGTGATCTCGAGATTCTTCCGCACCGCGATGCGATGGATGGCGCCTTCGCCGCGCGTCTCTCCCGCCACTCGGCCACGGAGGCCTGAGTGCGCGCTTGGCAACGCGTGACCCTCGGGCTCGGCTCGGCAGTGATCGCGGGAGTGGCGGTCTCATGGCTCTGGTTTCCGACCCCGCTTCGGGTCCGGACCACCACGGTGCCCGCGCTCCGCGGCGTCCCGCTCGAGGAGGCGCTTGATCAGCTCCGGGCTACCGGCCTCCGCGGTCGACCGGCGGGCGGGCTCGACGATCCACAAGTGGCCCAGGGAAGCGTGGTATGGAGTCTCCCGGTCGCCGGAACGGTGTTGCCCGAGTCGGCTGTGGTGCGGCTCAATGTGAGCGCCGGACCACCAAGCGTGCTCGTCCCCGTATTGGCCGATCTCGACCTGGGCACCGCGGGCACCGTGCTCGAAGCTGCGGGCCTCTTGACCGGCAGCGTCGATAGCCAGACCACGAATCTGCCAGTCGGGATCGTGCTTCGGAGTCAGCCGCCGCCCGGGAAGGCCGTCCGGGCCGGTGAATCAGTGCACCTTGTTGTCAGTCGTGGACCACGGGACAGGAATCGATGACCCTCCGCATTGCCCCCAGCGTCTTGAGCGCCGACCTTGGCCGACTTGCCGACCAGGTGGCCGCCGCCACCGCGGGTGGCGCGGACTGGATGCACGTCGACGTGATGGATGGCCACTTCGTGCCAAACCTCACCTTTGGGGCACCCCTGATCAAGGCACTCCGGCAGCTCACCGAGCTGCCGCTCGATGTGCACCTGATGGTGGAAAATCCCGAGGACTACATCGACGAGTACGCGGCCCTTGGTGCCCAACTGTTCGCCTTCCATCCCGAATCGACCGTGCATGTGCAGCGCCACCTGGTCCGGATCCGCGAGACCGGGATGCAGGCCGGCCTGGTGCTCAATCCGTCGACTCCCGTCGCGTGGCTCGACGAGGTCATCGACGATCTCGACCTCGTGCTGGTGATGTCGGTCAATCCCGGATTCGGCGGACAATCGTACATCCCCGCCTCCACGCAGAAGATCGTGCGGGTCCGCGCCCTGCTCGACGCGCACGGCTCGACGGCACATCTCGAGGTCGACGGCGGGATCAGCACGGCCACCATCCGCGCCGCACACGCGGCTGGCGCCGACACCTTCGTCGCCGGTACCGCGGTGTTCGGTCAGTCCGATATCGCCGGGGCAGTCCGCGCCCTGCGAGCAGCAGCGACGTGACCCTCCGTCGCGCGATCCTCGCCGTGGTGCTGCTCGGCACCGCGGGATGCGACGCCGCACAGAATCCCGTCCGGGTCGGCGACCTGGCGCCCGATGTCCGGGTGCTCGATCTCGCCACCGGCGACACCGTCTCGCTCACCGATCGGTATCGCGGTGGCGTCACGCTGGTCAATATCTGGGCGACCTGGTGTGCGCCGTGCAAGGAAGAGATCCCGGCGCTCGACTCGCTCTATCGTGCGCTCGCGCCGCAGGGCCTCCGGATCGCGGCGGTGAGCATCGACACCCGGAGCTCGAGCGAGGTGCGCGACTGGATCGCCCCGTTCGGCGTGGGCTTTGAGATCCTCCAGGACCCGTCGGGCGAGATCGAGCGGATCTACCGGACCACGGGGGTCCCGGAATCGTTCCTGATCGACAGGCGCGGACGGATCATGCGGATCGTCTACGGCGCGGCCCCGTGGGCCTCGGTGGCGAACCGGCGGATCATCGAGGAGCTCCTCGCCGTCACGCCGGAGACCAGTGAATGAAGCGTCAGGGCCTCTGGATCGCCTCGATCCTCACTGGGCTGGTGCTTCTCGGCTGGGGCCTGGCGAAATTCGCCCCCCCCCCGGATGGTGTGACCATCGGCCGCACGGCGCCGGACTATCGCACCCTCAATCTCGCCACCGGCGACAGTGTATCGCTCAAGGCCGCCTATCAGGGACAGGTCACCCTGCTCAATGTCTGGGCGACCTGGTGCGCCCCGTGCCGCGCCGAGATGCCGTCGATGGAGCGCATCTACCAGGCATTCAGGGATCGGGGCTTCCGGATCGCGGCGGTGAGCGTCGATGTCGGCGAATCCGACAAGGTGCGCGCGTTCCAGGAGGAATTCGGGCTCACCTTCGACATCCTTCACGACGCCAGCGGCCTCATTCAGCAGCGGTACCAGATGATCGGTGTGCCGCAATCGTTCCTGCTCGACAAGCGCGGCATCGTCCGCTTTGTGACGCTGGGTGAGGAACATTGGGACACCGACACCAACCGCGCGCGCATCGAAGCGCTGCTCGCCGACTAGCCGATGCGTGTCCTCGCGATCGAATCGTCGTGCGATGAGACCTCGGCCGCCGTGGTGGCCCGCGACGGTGATGTCGTCGCGCTCGAGAGTTTGGCAATCCTGTCGCAGGACATCCACCGGATCTTCGGTGGGGTGGTTCCGGAACTCGCCTCGCGAGCGCACCTCGAGACGATCGGCGCCGTGGCCGATCAGGCCCTCGGTGAGGCCGGCATCGGAATGGCTGGCATCGATGGCATCGCCGTCACGCGCGGGCCCGGGCTGCGGGGCGCCCTCCGGGTCGGCGTGTCGTGGGGCAAGACCCTGGCCTGGCGCGAGCGGCTGCCATTGATCGGTGTGCATCATCTGGAGGGACACCTCTTCGCGCCGGTGCTCGAAGATCCCTCGGTGGCACCGCCGTTCGTCGCCCTCCTGGTGAGTGGCGGCCACACCATGATCCTCGATGTCCCCGCGTGGGGTGAGTACCACCTCATGGGCCACACGCGCGACGATGCTGCCGGCGAGGCGTTCGACAAGGTCGGCACGCTCCTCGGGCTCGACTACCCGGCCGGTGCCGGTATCGAGCGGCTCGCACGCGCGGGCGATCCGACCCGGTTCGTCTTCCCGCGACCACTGCTCGGATCGCGGGACGACCCGTACGGCTTCTCGTTCAGTGGCCTCAAGACCGCAGTCCTCCGCGCGGTCCAGCGGGTCGACGACCTTGACGGGGCCAAGGCCGACTTGGCTCGCGGTTTCCAGGACGCCGCGATCGACGTCATGGTGCAGAAGACCCGGAAGGCCGCCGAGGCCACCGGACGCGACCTCATCGTCCTGGGGGGGGGAGTGGCGTGCAATCGGACCCTCGCTGACGAGATGCGCGCCGCCACCGCACCGTGGGCACATGTCGCGGTCGCGTCGCCGCGACTCAACACCGACAATGCCGCGATGATCGGGGCCGCCGGAAGCTGGCGGCTGATGCGTGGCGAGCGCGATGATCACACCCTCGAGCCGAGCGACGCGCTGCCGCTGCCCGGTCTCGTGACCCGGACCGGAGCCGCCGCATGATCACTGTCCAGCCTCTCGAGTTCCACATCGGACCGGTGCCGATCACCGGATTCGGTATCACGATGGCGCTCGCCTTCATGGTCGGCGCCTGGTTGATGGAGCGCGAATCACGCCGACTGGGGTTCGCCACCGAGTATGTCGGCGACATGACGCTCGGCGCCGTTGTCGGGGGGATCGTCGGCGCCAAGCTCTGGTTCGTGGCGCTCTACGGCATCGAGGCGCTCTGGTCTCGCTCTGGCCTGGTGTTCTACGGCGGCTTCCTCGGCGGCGTGCTCGGCGTGATCCTCGTTGGGTGGGTCAAGCGGGTGCCGATTCGCTGGACGATGCATCTCGTGGCGCCCGCGCTCGCAGCGGCATATGCCGTGGGCCGGGTCGGCTGTTTCGTCGTGGGTGACGATTACGGCCGACCGACCGACCTGCCATGGGCCGTGGCCTTCCCACACGGCAGTCCCGCGTCGCTCGTCGGCAACATGCAGCGGCTGTTCGGCACGGCGTTCCCCGATGGCACTGACCCGGGCACGCTCGTGGCCGTGCACCCGACCCAACTCTACGAGGTGACGATCATGCTGGTGGTGTTCGCCGTGCTCTGGCGCTGGCGGCGGCGGATGGCCGGGACGGGATGGCTCTTTGGTGCGTATCTGGTCTTTGCCGGAGCCGAGCGGTTCATGATCGAGATCCTCCGGGCCAAGGACGACCGGTTCCTCGGGCCATTGACCCTGGCGCAGGCCACCGGAATTGTCTCCGTGGCCGTGGGAGTGTGGCTCTGGAGTCGCTTTGTCGGCGCAGGGCCAGTTGCGCCTGGCACGTACCTCAACCGGGGGAAGGCATCGGCCTGAAGACCCCGCGATCACTGGCGATCCTCATCCTTGACAGGGCAGCCAGGACCCCCTAGCTTTTTCGGTGATAAGTGACGCCAAGTGGCATCGGCGCCGCCAGAAAAAGTCCCAAGGCGAAGAAGGGTGGAGCGAACGCATTTGTTCGTCTCCGTATACTCAGGGGGCGTCTTGGGACCTCCACAGAAAAGGCCCGTCACAGATCGTGTGGCGGGCCTTTTCGCGTGCTGAATGGAGCGGGATGGTTCAGACGGATCGAGCCCCCAGGTACCGCGGCGCGACTCAAGTTGATGGCGAGGGCTGGACAACCACCGTACTACCCCGTAGCTTTTCTCACAGTTGGTGACGCCAGCTTGGGTCGGCGCCGCCGGACAAAGTCCCAGGACGAAGAAGGGTGAAGCGAACAGCCTTGTTCGTCTTCGTATACTCAGGGGGCGTTCTGGGACCTCCATGGAAAAGGCCCGCCACAATGTGGCGGGCCTTTTCGCATACCAGCCGCCCCTCCTGCTACTCGCGCGTGGCGACTTCCTCGGCGCTCGATTCCACCACCGTCGCACGCAACCGCTCGACCTCCGAGCGCAAGGCCGACAGGTCGGCCTCCATCTGTTCGAGTGACCGCAGGACCGCGCCCTCGACCCCGGGTCCCTGCAGACGCGGTTCCAGTCCCGGCAAGGGTTCGTGCGCGGCGAGAGCGGCGGCGATCGGCGGAGTGGCCGTACGTCGCCGCGACAGTCCGAAGATCCAGACCAATGCGACCATCGCCAGTACAACGAGCACACCCTGAGCAAGTAGCGACTCGACCGTCGGATAGATGCCGAGTGCGGCGATGCGCGGCCAACCCGGCAGGACGGTCGTCCCGACCACGCCACCGGCCTGCA
>JBBSPX010000093.1:0-10166 GCA_038258395.1 Gemmatimonadales bacterium
CGTTGGCGCCGCGCAGGTCGGCAAGGAATCCCGCGACCGTCCGGACGATCTCGGCGAACGGCGAACGACCGAGGCCCGCGACCACCTGTTCACGCGCCTCGAGGGACGTGCGACCGGCGATCGCGTGATCGAAGTTCGCCCGGAGCGACTTGAGCCGTCGGAACTCGACTGATTTCGAGAAGATCACATACCACGACAGGAGGGAAAACACGGCGCAGATCACCAACACCACCAGCGTCTCCATCGAGGCCGACGTCAGCAGCCCGAGGATGTCCATCGAAGCATTCGTGGTGCCTGGTTCCATCAGCCGACCGTCCCTTCAAACCAGGTGGCGAGTGCGGTGAGTCCTTCACTGAATGCGACCTCGGGCGTCCAGCCCAGCTCCCGGGCAGCCTTCGCGGTGTCGAGGCACGAGCGAAAGAGCTCACCCGGCCGTTCGGCGACATGTTCGATCGGCACCTCGTGTCCGAGGGCCGACATCACGTGACGCGCCAAGTCATTGACGGTCGTCTCGGTGCTGGTAGCCACATTGAAAGCGGGGACGTCCAAGCGGTCCCCCCACTGCACGTTTGCCAGATCTGATGCCAGCACGCTCGCCCGGGCCACATCCTTCACGAAGACATAATCCCGGGTCTGTTCACCGGTACCGAAAATCGTGATCGGCGTGTTTCCCAGAACGCGTGAGACAAATATCGACACTACGCCGGCCTCGGACTTGGGGTCCTGACGCGGTCCATAGACGTTCGAGTAACGGAGCGCCACGCCCTCGAAACCGCTGAGCATGCCCATCACACGGAGGTAATGCTCGCTGGCGAGCTTGCTCACGCCGTAGGGCGAGATCGGGAGGTTGGCAGTCGGCTCGGGTGTCGGGATGACCGACGGGTCGCCGTAGACGACGCCACCGCTCGAGGCAAATACCACCCGCTTGACCTTGCCGCGACCAGCGGCCGCGAGCAGGTTCGCAAAGCCGACGAGGTTGGTCGAGGCATCGGCGGCGGGATCCTCGACCGAGACGCGCACGTCGATCTGTGCGGCCTGATGGTTGAGCACGTCGAAGTTGCCATCGAGAAGCAGGTCGGCCGCCTCACCGGAGCGAATATCGGCCTGAACGAACATGGCACCGTCGGGCACCTGGTCCCGTTTGCCGCGGGAGAGATTGTCGAGACAGGTGACCGACCAACCGGCGGCAAGGTACGCCTCGGCGATGTGCGATCCGATGAAACCGGCGCCGCCGGTGACGAGAACTGAGCCGCCCATGAAACGCCTCCGCGACGGGCCCCGAGGGTGCCCGTCGTGCGGGGTGAATGAAGGATGTCGGGAGGGAAGATAGCGGGGCCGACGGCCCCGCTTCAGGCTAGCGGCCTCAGTGAGGCAGCGTCATGGTCCGCACCACCCGAGAGCCGTCAGGCAGGGAGCCGGAGGCGACCTGAATCAGGCGGATCGTGCTGGTGGTGGGTCCGACGTGGATAACCTGGGCCGAGCCAATCTCTTCGTCGATGGTGTCCGCGGCATTGATGCGCAGCGTGGGGTCGCGGCGAATGCTCACGAAGTCTCCGACCCGCATCCCGTCGTCGGCGCCCAAGTCGGTGAACATGACCGAGCTTGACATCAGCAGTGCGCGCACGGTGTGCGGACCGAGCAGCGTGCCGACCGGGCCATCGGCCTGGATGGGGTCGATTTGACCCGGGTCGATCGTCGGCGCCGTTGGGAGCACCACCTGCTCGCCACGCACGGGGCCGAATACGGCGGCAACGTGGGTGACAGTCTGGCGCTCCCCCACTGACTCGACAACCAATAGGCCGGTCGGGGTGATGATCGTGCCCCACGCACCCTTCGGCGACGGAGACCGAGTCGCGATGGTCAGCGTGTCCCCGGGTCGGTAGCTGCCGCCTTCAGGCGGAGTCACCGCGAACTGCGATCCGATGGCTACCACGGCCGCTGAGCCGCCATAGTCGTTCCGCGGTGGCGTCGTGGGGCCCAACGCCTTCCCGTAGGGCATTTCGGCGCCCTCGGAGAGGAATGGCGCGGTGCGCTGCTCACCGATACGCACGGGGCGATAGGGCTTCTCCCGGTAAGACTTGAGGGCATCCTCGACCGTCGGTGCCTTCCGCATGAAGAACGGAACATTGCTCTGGTCGTTCGCCGGGTCCTGGGCGAGGAGGGGCACGGCGCCACCGAGGGTCGCCAGGATCAGGAGCATCGAGGTAGTGCGCATCAGGCCTCCAAAGGGCTTCAGGTGCCACTCAGTCCCACATATGGACTCGCTACACAGGAATCGTAACCGACTGTGGGAGTATCGGCTGGGGTCTCGGGAGTCGGAAGTCAGAAGGCGGAAGGCAGACTTTTGAGCTCCGACTTCCGACCTCCGACTTACGCCTAGAATGGCAGATCATCGTCCTCGGCGTCGAGCGCGTCCGGGAAATCGTTGAACGATTCGCTCTTCTTGTCCGATCCGCTGCCGGTATCGTCACCCGAGCCGCCAGCACGCTTAGTGCCGCCACGCGAGCCGCTCCACGAGCCACCGCTACTGCTGTCGTCGTCACCGCCCTTGCCGCCGAGCAGGATCAGCTCCCGACAATTGATCTCGGTGCTGTAGCGCTTCTGGCCGTCCTTGTCGTCCCACGTGCGGTATTCGATCTCGCCCTCGATGTAGACCTTCTCGCCCTTCTTGCAGTACTTCTCGGCGATGTCCGCGAGCTGCTGGCCCTTGTTGGCATTCCAGCAGATGATGCGATGCCATTGCGTCTTCTCCTGCCGGTTGCCGTCCTTGCCGGTCCACTGGCGTGAGGTCGCGAGCGAGAGGGTGGCAACGCGATTGCCCGTCGCGCCGGCGGTCCGGACTTCCGGGTCCGCGCCGAGGTTGCCGATGAGGATGACCTTGTTGAGGGACTTGCTCATGTTGTGCTCCAGCGTCGTCTGTGTGCGAAGGAACTGCCGTGGACCTGTCGGGAAGATCGGCGGCAGCGATGTGGCGATCGGTCACCCCTCACTGCGGTGGGGCACCGGTTGGCGCAGGCGGTCGCCATGAAAGTACCAAGGCGTCCTCATGGGGGCGACGGTAGTAGGCGCGGCGAACCCCCGCGGCCAGGAATCCGACGGCCCGATACATCGCCTTGGCCGCCTCATTGCCCATCCGGACCTCGAGCCAGACAGACGCCGCTCCGCCTGCCACCAGCGCGTCGAGAGCCTGCATGAGTAGCGCCCGGCCGAGCCCCAGCCCTCGGGCCTCCGGCGCGACGGCGATGCTGAGGATCTCGCCCTCGTCGGCAGCCACACGGCCCAGTACCGAGCCGATGATCACCCCCGACGCATCGATCGCCGCAAGCGAGATAGCGCCCGACGTGGTCATCGCCTCGATCAGCATCTCTGACGACCACGGGTCGCTGAAGGCCGCCTGCTCGAGGAGGGTGAGCGCGCCGAGATCAGCCGGAACGGTAGGTCTGATCAGGCAGGACTCGACCATGTTTCCTCTCCCAGACCGCCTGTGCCTCGACGGGCCGACCATAGGTTGGCGTCCACCGCTCTGGATCGGCAACGGGGGCGCAGCCCCCCGGAATGCCGGCAAGTGTCAACAGGGTGCGGGCATCGGGGAGCGCGGCGGCGCCGGTGATCGCTGCGGCCCCCGTCACAGCCTGCACCGCGGCCACCAAGCGTTCCGAGATATCCCCCACGATTGCTGTCGGGGACCCAAAGGCCGCGAGGTCGGCGGGTGACATGCTCCGGGGTGGGCCGCCGACCGGAGCAATCCCGTCGGGTCCCACGTCCCAGCAGCCGGCGTACACGTCACCACGAAGGGCATCGGAGAGAGCGAGCAGACGGCCCCCGGCAGTCGGGAGGTGCGGCAGTCCCTGAATGAGGAGCGACGGTGCCACGCGCCAGGTCACCCCGGCACGATCCCAGACCAACGCCTTGGCGATCGAGGTCGCCACCCGCAGCCCAGTGAATGATCCGGGTCCGTCGCCACTCATCACCGCGCCGATGTCACCGGGTGCAGCGCCAACCTCACGGATCAACTGGTCGACCAGACCGAGGGCATCGCGAGTATGCCGCCGCGCGCCGTCGACGTGTGCCTCCAGCGTGGTCGTCCCATCGGTGACCGCCACCGTGCAGCGGGCCGTGGCAGTGTCCATCGCGACGGTGATCATGGCAGCACCTCGACCCGTCGGGTGTGTTCGCCCTGATGATGCAAGTGGACTCGACGGTCGGGTGACGGCGCCCAGCTGCCGGCCCGGTCCGGCCATTCGATCAGCAAGATGTCGGCATTCGCCGCCCCCTCCCAATCGAGGTCGGCCGCATCCTCGGGCGCTCGCAGCCGGTAGCAGTCGAGGTGCAACGTGTCGCCCCGCGGCCCGGCATGGCGATGCACCAGGCCATAGGTGGGTGATGTCCCCCCCCCGGATCCGGTGCGCGCTCGAATGAATGCGCGTGCAAAGGTGGTCTTCCCCGCCCCGAGCTCTCCCTCGAGCCACAGCACGGCCCCGGTGGGCAGCTCGCTGGCGAGCCGTTTGGCGAGCGCCGATACGCCGCGCTCGTCGAGGACGCTCCCGCTCATCGTCGTGCCATCCCGCGGCGGACATTGGGCGCGCCGACAGCGCGCAACTCGTTGAGCTGATCACGCAGCAGGGCGGCGACTTCGAACTCGAGGTTGGCCGCGGCCTCCCGCATCTGCTGCTCGATCGCCGCCATCGCGGCCGCACGCTGGGCCGGATCCTTGAGATTGATCGGCGCCGCGGGTGCGTCGGGCTTCTTCCGGCGATCGGGACGCTCGGTCCGCTGATCGGCAACGTGCGTCGAGAGGCGCACCTCATCAAGCGACTTGACGATGCTCATCGGCGTGATCCCATGCTCGATGTTGTGTGCCCGCTGGATGATCCGACGACGATCCATCTCCGAGAGCGCCCGCTCCATCGAGCCCGTCATCCGGTCGGCGTACATGATCACCTTGCCATGCACATTGCGCGCGGCACGACCGCTGGTCTGGATCAGCGAGCGATCGCTCCGGAGGAAGCCCTCCTGGTCGGCATCGAGGATGGCGACGAGCGACACCTCGGGCAGGTCGAGTCCCTCGCGCAGCAGGTTGATGCCGACCAGCACGTCGAACTCGCCCAACCGAAGGCTGCGGAGGATTTCGACCCGCTCGATCGCGTCGATGTCGCTGTGCAGGTAGCGGACCCGCACACCGGCCTGCTGCAGGTAGTCGGTGAGATCCTCGCTCATCCGCTTGGTCAGGGTGGTCACCAGCACGCGCTCGCTGGCGGCGGCGCGCAGGCGGATCTCCGCCAGGAGATCGTCGACCTGACCCGTGACCGGTCGGATCTCGACCTCGGGGTCGACCAGCCCGGTCGGCCGGATGATCTGCTCGACCACCGACCCCTCGGAGAGCGTCAGTTCAATAACGCCTGGCGTCGCGGACACCATGATCAACTGCGGCGCGAGCTGCATGAACTCCTCGTACTTGAGCGGCCGATTGTCCAGCGCGCTCGGCAGGCGGAATCCGTACTCGACCAGCGTCGTCTTGCGCGCCCGGTCGCCGTTGAACATGCCGTTGATTTGCGGCAACGACACATGCGATTCGTCGACCACTGCGAGGAACTCGGCCGGGAAGTAGTCGATCAGGCACGCGGGGCGTTCGCCCTCCGCGCGATTGCTCAGGTGCCTGGAGTAGTTCTCAATCCCGGAGCAGGTGCCGACCTCGAGCATCATCTCGACATCGAACGTCGTGCGCGACTCGAGCCGCTGTGCCTCGAGCAGCTTCCCCGCCATCCGGAGCTCGCGCAACCGCTCGGCGAGCTCATCCTTGATCCGCGTCACGGCGCGCTCGACGGTGGCACGCTCGGTGACGAAGTGCTTGGCCGGATAGATCGCCGCGCGATCGAGTTGCGTGATGGTGTTGCCGGTGAGCGGCTCGAAACGGGAGATCCGCTCGATCTCGTCGCCCCAGAGTTCGATCCGGACGCCTTGCTCGTCGTAGGCCGGGAAGATCTCCACCGTGTCGCCACGCACGCGGAAGGTGCCCTGCTCGAACGACACATCGTTCCGCTGGTACTGGATGCCGACCAGGTCCTGCAGGATCGCATCACGCCCTCGGGTCTCGCCGGTGGCAAGCTCGACCATCAGGGCACGGTATGCGGCGGGATCACCCAAGCCGTAGATCGCGGAGACCGTTGCCACGATCACCACGTCGTCGCGCTCCATGAGCGAGGAGGTCGCGCGGAGGCGGAGGCGTTCGATGTCCTGGTTGATCGACGCGTCCTTCTCGATGTAGACGTCGGTCGAGGGAACGTAGGCTTCGGGCTGGTAGTAGTCGTAGTACGACACGAAGTACTCGACCGCGTTCGTCGGCAGGAACTGCTTCAGTTCACCGTAGAGCTGCGCGGCGAGGGTCTTGTTGTGCGACATCACCAGCGTGGGCTTGCCGTAGTTGGCGATCGTGTGCGCAAGCGTCATCGTCTTGCCGCTGCCA
The DNA here is from genome assembly GCA_038258395.1 of Gemmatimonadales bacterium. Classification (GTDB taxonomy): domain Bacteria; phylum Gemmatimonadota; class Gemmatimonadetes; order Gemmatimonadales; family GWC2-71-9; genus Palsa-1233. Next base: position 6,464 of record JBBSPX010000093.1, read on the forward strand.
GTCACACCGAGCAGAGTCTGGTAGCGATCGCCGCGGAAGAGGCCGGCCGTCAGCTCTTCGATCGCTCGAGGCTGGTCGCCGGCTGGCTGGAAGGGGGCGCGGACCTCGAAGCGTGGCATTCGGTAAAGATAACAGGGTTTTCGGGGGCTGTTCGGGGAGCAAGGATGAAGGATTAAAGATGAAGGATGAAGGATCGTGTGCCTTGCCGCACGAGCTCACGCTCGCGCCTAAGGGGTGGCCTATCTTCCCGCCATGACCACCTACCTCCTCAAGACCGAACCGTCCGTCTACAGCTTCGACGATCTTGTGCGCGACCGCCGCACCGTGTGGGACGGCGTCGCCAATGCGCAGGCGCTGATCGTACTCCGCGCCATGCAGCGCGGTGACGAATTGCTGATCTATCACTCGAACGAGGGGAAGGCGATCGTCGGCATCGCCAAGGTGGCGAAGCACGCGTATCCGGACCCCAAGCTGAGTGACCCCAAGCGTGTGGTGATCGAGGTGCAGGCGGTGAGGCCGCTCGCCGAGCCGGTGACGCTCGCGGCGATCAAGGCCGTGCCCGCCCTCAAGGAGCTGGCGCTGGTGCGCCAGAGCCGGTTGAGCTGCATGAAAGTGGGTACGGCACACCGGAAGTTGCTGGCGACGCTCGGGGTATGAACCCGTCATTGCGAGCAGCCAGCGGCGGCGAAGCAATCCGGTGCCGGACTCCGGGATGGGCCGCGAGATTGCTTCGGTCCCGTTGGGCCCTCGCAATGACGGGGGAGCTTCGGAGCCGCCTCACGGCCCCTGCGCCTCGCGGCGCTCGACGGTGCCGACGCCCTTCACCTTCCGGATCGCCTTGAGCACCTTGGCGAGGTGCGGCAGGTTGTCGACCTCGACGAAGATCGTGCCGAACATCGTGCCATCTTTTGATTGCAGATCCGCGCCGCGGACGTTGGTGCCAGTTGCGGAAATCGCCTGCATCACATCGGCGTAGAGGCCGCGGCGATCCTCGCCGGCCACTGCGAGGCGCACGGCGTAGGACTCGCCTGTCTGCTCCTGCCAGTCGATCTCGACCCGGCGCTCGCCATCGGTGAGGGTCAGCAGGTTGGGACAATCCGCCTTGTGAATCGAGATCCCCCTGCCCTGCGTCACGTAGCCCACCACCGGATCGCCGGGCACCGGCTGACAGCACTGTGCATAGCGCACCATCAGGCCGTCGACCCCCTGGATCTTGATGCCCCGCCCCAGCCGGAACCGTTCAATCACCCGCCCGAAAATCGTCGGCGGCTTCTCGACCAGGGCGTCGCCCGGTAGTTCCGGGAACAGCGCGCGGATGACCTGCCCAATCGCGAGATCGCCGCGGCCGAGCGACACCTCGAGTGCCTGATGGTCGAGCAGGTTGAGCGAGCGTGCTGCCGCAGCGACCTGATCGGCGGCGGGGAGCTCGAGTCGTCGCCGCTTCAGTTCGCGCGCGAGGATCTCCTCACCCAGCTGCGCGGAGACCGACTCCTCTTCCTGACGAATCCACTGTTTGATCTTGGAGCGCGCCCGACCGGTGCGCACATGCGCGAGCCAGTCACGCGATGGCTTGGCATGTGCGGATGTCAGGATCTCGACGGTGTCGCCGTTCCGGAGCTCGCGATGCAGTGGCGCGATGCGGCCATTGACCCGTGCACCGGTCGTCCGTACGCCGACGTCGGTGTGGACATGGAACGCGAAGTCGATCGCCGTGGCACCCTTCGGGAGCTGCTTGACGTCGCCCTGCGGCGTGAAGATGAAGATCTCGTCGTGATAAAGATCGACCTTGAGGAACTCGAGAAATTCCTCCGGCGTGGCACTCTCCTGCTGCAACTCGAGCAACTGTCGGAACCAGCCGAGCTGGCGATCGAGATCGTCCCCCCCTTCCGAACGCTTGTAGAGCCAATGGGCCGCGATACCATACTCCGCCGTCCGGTGCATCTCGGCGGTGCGGATCTGGATCTCGAACAACTGGCCGTGTGGCCCGAAGATCGTGGTGTGCAGCGATTGGTAGCCGTTGGACTTCGGGCTTGCGATGTAGTCCTTGATCCGTTCCTGCAGCGGCGTCCACGTGTGATGGATGATGCCCAGCACGTGATAGCACTCGGGGACCGAGCGGACGACCACGCGCATCGCCATCAGGTCGTAGATCTCGTCGAACGGCTTGTCGCGCTTCCGCATCTTCTGGAAGATCGACCAGAGATGCTTCGGCCGTCCGCTCACCTCGAAGTCGGTCACACCACCATCGGTGAGTTCGCGAATCAGCGGCTGTCGCAGCCGCTCAATCGACTCGCGCCGCTGCTCCCGCTTGGCGGCAACCTGCTTGGCGAGGGCCGTGTACTCCTCGGTCTCGAGGAACTTGAACGCGAGATCCTCGAGTTCGGCCTTGACCTGGGCCATGCCGAATCGGTGTGCGAGAGGCGCGTAGATCTCGCGCGTCTCGGTGGCGATCCGCCGACGACGCTCCTCCGAGAGCGGATCGAGGGTTCGCATGTTGTGCAACCGGTCGGCCAACTTGATGATGATGACCCGCGCATCCTTCGCGACGGAGAGCAGCAGCTTCCGGTAGTTCTCGGACTGCTCCTCGACCGAGGAACGAAAGGTGAGGTGCGAGATCTTGGTGAGACCATCGACGAGACCGGCGACTTCGGCCCCGAACTCGGTGGCGATATCGTCGGTCGAGACTTCGGAATCCTCGACCACATCGTGCAGGAGGGCGGCACAGATCGAGGCGGTGTCGACCAGGAGGCCCGCGAGGATCGAGGCGACCGCGATCGAATGCTCGACGAAGTCCTCACCACTCACGCGCTTCTGGCCGCGATGCGCGCCAGCCGCGTACCGGAGTGCCCGGTCAATCCGCGGGATATCCAGACGCTCGGCGTACTGCTCCAGCGTCATGAACAGCTGCGGTGACAGCTCGGTGAGGGCACTCAGTTGGGGAGCAGTCACGGCAGTCCGGTGGTGCGAGGAGACAAGACCCGCCGACCACGGGCTGGGCCGGTGATCCGATTCCGGGAGAGGTCCAGTCGAATGATACATGGGCCGACCAAGGGGGGTCGCTGGCAAGGCTCGTAGCTCGCGGGGAAACTCGCGGCCCGGCTCGTGTGGCTAAAGCGACGTCCCAGGTTCCAGCAGGAGGAGGAGGTCCCTTCAGGGACATCAGCCGAGCCGTCGCTTCAGCGACGAGGTCCCTAGAGCAGCCCCGCCGTCGCGAAGGAGACGTAACGGTCGCCCGCGATGATCACGTGGTCGTAGACGGGCAAGTCGAGGAGCTGCCCCGCGGCCACCAGTTGGCGGGTCACCGCGCGGTCCTCCGCCGACGGCGTGGGGTCACCGCTCGGGTGATTGTGTACCAGGATGATCCCGGCCGCAGCCTCGGCGATCGCGGCCCGAAACACCTCGCGCGGGTGGACCAGGGAACTGTCGAGCAGCCCACGCGTCACCAAGACATCCCGGAGCACCCGCGACCGGGTGTCAAGCGCCAGCATGTGAAACTCCTCGACCTGAAGGTCGCGGAGCGCTGGACCCACCACCCGGAGCACGTCGGCGGGAGTACCGATCCGTGGGGTGGCGGGCCTGGCCTCGCGGTCGAGCCGAACCGAGAGTTCGAACGCAGCCAAGAGGCGGGCTCCCTTGGCGGGGCCGATCCCGGTGGTGCGGAGCAACTCCGCTGGCGGGCGGGCGGCGAGCCGCCGGAGGACTC
>JBBSPX010000094.1:0-9936 GCA_038258395.1 Gemmatimonadales bacterium
AAACGCGATCAGACCCGACTCGGTCCGTGCGATCCGGATGAATTACATCGTGACGAACGGCAAGACCGGCACCGACGAACGGACCCGCGAGATCACCACGGTGATCGAGGCCCCCAACAACGGGATTCCGATGCCGACGGTGTGCGGTCGTGCGCCGTACTCCCCCGGAAGCTTCAGCGCGGTGGAGGTCGGCACCGGGCTCGGCACACTCAACCTGAGCTGGACTCGGAGTACCGACCAGGACGCCGGTGAGGTCGATGTGCGCCAGTATGTGATCCGACGGAAGCTCTCGACCGATCCGTTTTTCACGTCTCCGCTCCTCTTCGTCCGGGCCGAGGCCGATACGGTGAGCTACAGCACATCGATCAACGACAATGTGCCTGGGGCGACTTACAACTTCGAGATCAGGTCCCAGGACTGCACACCGACTTTCTCCACCGCGCTGAACACCACGATCACGCTCTCCCCATGATGGGATGGATCGCATGAGCCGCTTCAATCAGTACTACCGGAACGAACGGGGCGCCGCCCTGATCCTCTCGTTGCTCGTGTCCATCGCGGTGGCCGCGATGGCCCTGGGTGCGATCATGGTCGCCTCCGGAGCCGGCCTCACCACCAAGTTCACGGCGCGAGAGGCCCAGATGCAGGCCGCGGCCAATGGCGGCCTCGAGATGATTCGGGACTCCGTCAACCACGGCAACTTCGATTCGTTGCTGCCGCTCAACGGCTACACGACGCTGGTCGCCAACCAGGCGGTGGTGGATGCCTACGGGGGGACCATCCCGAGGACCACTCGGTCGCTCTATGTCGGGCGGACCGGCGGCCGGACCGGCGGTGCGGCGACCGCTGGCCAGTACGGCAGCAACTTCGCCTCGGCCCTCTCGGTGATCCGGGACGACCGCGGTGCCGTGGCCGCACGCCGCTTGCTGATGTCGCAGGAGTCATGGTCGAAGTTTGCGGTGGCCATCAATAATTGGAGTGGCAGCGCCGCATACGGTTGCACCGAGTCGATCAACGGACCGTTCCACTCGAACTCCAGCGTCATTCTCCAGGGTGGCTGCGCCGGAGCCATCAAGTTTTCCGGCCCAGCATCGGTGGTGAGCAACTCGATCACGAACCAATCGTCGGGCAACTTCGTGGCCGGGCTCAAGAAGGGCGTGCCGGTGATCGTCTGGCCCACGCCTGCTCGTATCTCGCTGATGAAGCAGTTCGCCGCTGACGCCGATGCCGCGGGCGGTGACTATGATCTGACCTCCAGTACCCTCAGCGCCAACAAGCCGGGTCTCCGGATCGAGTTCCTGACCATCGATGTGAATGGCGATGGCATTAGCCAATGGGACGAGGGGTACATGCGCGTCTGGCACCCGCTCGACAACGGCGACTCGACCCTGGCGTACACCATCGCGCAGCGCTGGCCCCACGCGTCGCCGGGCGGCGGGTCGCTCACGACTGACCCCAACACGATGTCGCGCAATTGCGGCGCCTTGGTCACCCACAGCACCGGCCCCACGCAGATCTGGCTCACGGCACGGGAGATCTTCGACTCGACGAAGGTCGCGGGCGGTAGCGACAATGATGCACGCGACATGGTCCGCTATGCCCTCTCACGAAGCGTGGAGGGTGCAAGCTTCGCGCCCTTCACCAATGCGGTTCCGACGGAGGCACGATGCTATCTGGGCGGCGATCCGGCACTCTTTGAGTCGACCCACGGCACCGACCTCACCCCCGACTCGACGTTCACCAACGCCGCCGATCACCCGATGGGATTCTGGCAGAAGCGGCGGTCGGGACCCGATGCATCGGTCGCGGCGCGCACCGACGCGGATTACCTGATCCCGCTGGGGAAGAACCCGAACTATAAGGGCGTGATCTTCGTGACCGGTGACGTTGCGATCAGCGGTCGGCTCCGTGGCCGTACGTCGGTGTTCGCCACCGGCAACATCGTGCTTGGGGACGACCTGCTCTATACCATTCCGCCGGGCACCCAGTGCGACGCCGAGGGCGACATCTTCGGCGCCATCGCCACGATCAATGTGGTGATCTCGGACAACAATGTGCAGACGCCGTTCCGGATCAACAACACGCTCTTCGGTAGCTACGACGACACGCCCCAGGACGAGCAGTACAACATGTTCTTCCTGGCCGCCGGCGATGGCACGAGCGGGAAGGGCAACTGGTACACCGCGGGACTTCCCACGCTGGTGCCTGGAGGACCGTCCAATAACTGGCTAGACACCGGCACCATCGATGCCTCAGCCGTCGCGGAGCGCTGTGGTGGAGCGCCCGCAGGATGCATCCGCGTGACGGGCGGCCTGGCCCAGGGCAGGGTCGATTACTACACCTACTATCCCGGCAACAAGTACGGCTACGCCGAGGCGCACACCTACGACAAGTGCGGCCAGGTGAACCCGCCACCGTATTTCCCGACCACGGGGCGCTTCATCGAGAATCGCTACTATGAGGTCGATCCGGTGTGGCTGAATGCCAAGGGCATCTCGAACTACTTCGCGGAGATCCGGGCGCAGTAGCGAGAAGCGAGAAGCGAGAAAAGGCCGGCCCCGCTATTGGGAACCGGCCTTTTCTCGTCACCCGCATCTCGCTTCTCGCTTCACGCCTAGCACTCAATAATCTGATCCCGCCGGGTCCCCACACTCACATACCGAATCGGCGCGCCGGCCAGATCCTGCAGCCGATCGAGGTACGCCCGTGCGGCGGGCGGCAGGTGTGCGAGCGTGCGTGCATCGGCGGTGCTCCGCTGCCAGCCGGGCAGCGTCTCGTAGATCGGCGTCACCCGGTCGAGCACCGCCACGTCGCTTGGCATCCCTTCGAGCGGTTCGCCGTCAAGTTCGTAGGCCACCGCCACCGGAATCTCCGCCAAGGTATCGAGCACATCGAGCTTGGTCACTGCGAGTCCGGTGAGTCCGTTCACGCGGACCGAATACCGCACCACCTCGGCGTCGAACCAGCCGCAGCGGCGAGGACGACCCGTGGTCGCGCCGAACTCGCCACCCAGCTTCCGCAGGAGTGCCTCGTCGGCCTCGGCAGCCTCCGACGGAAGCGGGCCATTGCCGACCCGCGTGGTGTAGGCCTTCACCACGCCAAGCACCCCGTCGATCTCGGTCGGACCAATGCCGGCACCGATCGTGGCGCCGCCGGCCGTGGTCGATGACGAGGTCACGAACGGGTAGGTGCCGTGATCAACATCGAGCATCGCTCCCTGTGCACCCTCGAGGAGAACACGTCGGCCAGCCTTGATGGCGCGGTGCGTGAGCAGGCCGGTGTCGGTCGCGAGTGGTGCCAACAGGGCGCCGAGCCGGAGTCCGAATTCGACGTGCTCCTCGAGATCGGCACGCTGGTCCGAGCCCATGAGTTCCAGCATCGCATTGGCGCGTTCGATCCGTGGCGCGAGCAGCTCACGGAGACCGCTTGTGGCGCAGAGATCGACCACGCGCACGCCACGCCGCCCAATCTTGTCCTCATAGGTCGGGCCGATGCCCCGGCCGGTGGTCCCGATCTGCTGCTGCTTCTCGCTCGCCCGATCGAGCAGCTTGTGATACGGGAGTACGACATGCGCGCGCTCGGAGATGAAGAGGCGGCCGCTGATGTCGACCCCCTGCGAGCGGATCTGGTCGAGCTCGGCGAATAGCGTCTCCGGATCGAGGACGACCCCATTGCCGACGATGCATTGCGCCGCGGCGTGAAGGATGCCCGAGGGGATCTGATGCAGGACGAACTGCTGGTCGTCGACCACGACGGTATGCCCGGCGTTCGCACCCCCCTGATAGCGCACGACAAGGTCGGCCTGCTCGGCCAGGACATCGACCAGCTTGCCCTTCCCCTCGTCGCCCCACTGGGCACCGACCACGACGATGACACTGTGCTTGCGATCGAACACGCGATTCCGCCTTCCGCTCAGTCAACCCCACGCAAAACGGCCCCTCTGGGGGGCCGTCATGGACTCCCCCGGAAGCTAGCGGTCCGGGAGGAGAGGGTCAATCGGATCAGGCTGCGGGGAAGAGCTCTGCCCTGTCCTCCTTGACCGCCTTGTCCATCGCCTTCCGCACCGCGTTGGGTTCAGCCCCCCCCGCCACCGCCGTTCGCATGCCGTCGGTCATTTCCAACCACTCCACCACCGGCCGGCGGCCCTCGCCGGACTCGTTCGGGACGAGCCGCTGGGCAGCCACTGCGGCCAGCACCGCCGCCAACCGCATCCGGCCAACGTCGCGCTCATCGGGATGCAACGTGGCGCCGGCCTGCAGGAGTGCCTGGCCGACATCCGACGCCGAGGTGGCGCCGATCACCAGCACACCGGTCTCGGCGGCCCGAATCGCGAGATCCATCGCCACCGGGTCGCGCAACTCGCCGATCACGAGCACGTCGGGATCCTGGCGCAGCGCCGACTGGATGCCATCGGCCATCGAGTCGGTGTCGGTGCCGATCTCGCGCTGGGTGATCGAACCGGTGAGATCGCGGTGCAGGTACTCGATCGGATCCTCGAGTGTGATGACGTGCCGGGCGCTCGAGCGATTGATGTGGTGCACCATGGCCGCCACCGTCGACGTCTTGCCACTGCCGGCTGGCCCGGAGACGAGCACCATCCCCGATTCCAATTCGGCGAATCGCGTGATCGCCTCCGGCAGTTCGAGGCCCTCGGGTGTCGGCACCGAGAACGGAATGACCCGGAGCACGACCATGAATGACGACCGCTGCCGGAGCACGTTGACCCGGAAGCGGCCGACGCCCTGGATGCCCCACGAGCAATCGAAGTCGCGCAGGGTGTCGAGCCGCGGGTCGTCGAGCGACATGCGTGCAAAGGTTGCCGCGAGGGCGCGGGTCTGATCGGGCGTCAGCCGCTGCTTGGTGAGCGGCACAAGATGGCCGTCGACCCGTGCGCGGAAGACATCGCCCGCCTTGCCGTGCACATCCGCCGCACCGCGTTGCACCGCCGCCTTGAGAACCCGCGTCAACATCGATTGTTCGCTCATTCACTCCTCCGGGAGGAAGCCCATCCGCGCGGTGACCTCGGCGAGCGTCTCCCCGGCACGGGCGCGGGCGGTGACGGCGCCATCGCCGAGAATCTCGTTGACGGTGCCAGGTTGGCCCCTGAGCTCGAGCCCGCGTTCACGCATCGGCGCGAGCGTCCTGGTCATGTTCGCGGCAAGCACCTTCTTGCAGTCAATACAACCCCAGGCCGCGGTCCGACAATTCACCGCGACTTCCTCCACCGTGTCCGGTGGCGAGAAGTGCTGATGCAGGGCGTAGACGTTGCAGATCTCGGGCGTCCCGGGATCCGACTTCGTGACGCGCGCGGGGTCGGTCATGGCGACGCGCAACTTCTGCCAGATCTCCTCCGGCGATTCCATCACGCCGATGGTGTTGCCCAACGACTTGGACATCTTCGCCTGGCCATCAAGCCCGACGATGCGACGCGCAGGCGAGAGAATCGGCTGCGGTTCCGGGAAGTATGCGGTGCCATCACCGAATGCGGCATTCCACCGACGGGCGATCTCGCGGGCCAGCTCGAGATGCTGGAGCTGATCCTCGCCGACCGGTACTGCCTCTGCGCGGTAGACGAGGATGTCGGCGGCCATCAAGATCGGATAGGTGAGCAGGCCAGCCGGGATCGATGCCATCCGGCCGGACTTGTCCTTGAATTGTGTCATCCGCTCGAGCTCGCCGAGTGGGGCAATCGTCGAAAGCAGCCACGCGAGCGTGGCGTGCTGCGGGACATGGCTCTGGACGAAGAGCACGGCTCGCGATGGATCGACGCCCGCAGCGAGCAGCGAGATCGCCATCTCGCGTGTCCGGGTGGCGAGCGTAGAGGCATCGTAGCTGCCGGTGATCGCATGCTGGTCGACGACACAATAGAGACACTCGTTGTCGTCCTGCAGCGCGACGTAGTTGCGGATGGCGCCGAGCCAATTGCCGATGTGCATCTCGCCCGAGGGCTGGATGCCGGAGAACACCCGGCGCATCGGTCAGGCCACCGTGAGCAGGAGCGGACCGTCGTCGATGATGGCGACCGTGTGCTCGAAGTGTGCCGACCAGGTGCCGTCACGAGTCACGACGGTCCACTTGTCCTCAAGCGTGCGGGTGGCGGGATCGCCCATCGTGATCATCGGCTCGATCGCAATGGTCATGCCCGCGCGGAGCATCGGCCCCTTCCCCGGCTTGCCGAAGTTCGGTACCTGCGGTTCCTCGTGGAACCGACTGCCGATCCCGTGGCCGACCAGCTCGCGCACGACACCGTAGCCGGCCGCTTCGGCGACGGTCTGGACGGCGTGACCGATATCTCCGACGCGATGGCCGACCTTCGCTGCGTCAATCCCCGCGAAGAGCGATTCTTCGGTGACTCGGAGCAGCTCACGCACCTCGGGTGCAATCTCGCCCACCGGGAGCGTGATCGCGCTGTCGGCATGGAGTCCCTCGAGATGCACCCCGCAATCGACCGAGACGATCGACCCCTCGGCGAGCACCTTCTTCGACGACGGGATGCCGTGCACGATCTCGACATCGACCGAAGTACAGAGCGTCTTGGGGAAGCCGTAGAGGCCCTTGAACGATGGCGTGGCGCCGGCGTGACTGCGGATGAACTTCTCGGCCTCGCGGTCGAGATCCTCAGTGGACATGCCGGGTACGAGGATCTCGCGCATCAGCGCGAGTGTACCGTGCACGATCCGTCCGGCTCGGCGCATGACCTCGAGTTCGCGGGAAGACTTGAGCGTGATCACGTGATCTTGAGCGCCTGTCGCACTCGCTCCTGCACCTGTTCGACCGTTCCGGCAGCCACGAGCCGATGGACGACCCCCTTCGCTGCGTAGAACTCGAGGACCGGGGCGGTCTGCTCGCGGTAGGCCTGAAGCCTCCGAAGCACGGCCTTCGGGTCGTCGTCGATGCGTCCCTCGATGTCGCGCCGCTTTTCGAGTCGTGCGGAGACCTCGGCGTCTTCAACATCGAAGAAGAGCACGTGGTCGATCCGACGACCGCGTTCGCCCAGCATCCGGGCCATCCCCTCGGCCTGCGGGATCGTGCGCACGACACCATCGAAGATCACGCCGCCGGCCGCTTCGGGACGGTCGAGCTCGTCGCGGATCACCCCGAGGATGATCTCGTCGCCGACGAGTGCGCCCGACTCCATCACCGACTTGGCTTCGCGTCCGAGCGGCGTCTGGCGCTCGACCGCATCGCGGAGCAGATCGCCGGTTGCGAACTTGGGGACGCCGAGCGTGGTGGCCAGGCGGGCGCCCTGGGTGCCCTTGCCGGCTCCAGGCGGGCCGAGGAGGAGGATGTCCATATCGAGGCTCCTTACGAGAGGAGTGAGACCCAAGTCCTGAGTCCTGAGAGACCTCATTCGCCGAGTCCCGGTGCACGGAATCGGGCGAATGAGGCCTCGGTACTCCGGACCCACATCTCAGACCTACATGCCGAAGCGGCTCTGTCGTCCGCCCCGGGACTTGACCCGGCCGGCCTTCATGAAGCCGTCATACTTTCGCAGCGTCCGATGTTGTTCGATCTGGCCGATGGTATCGAGCAGCACGCCGACCACGATCAGGACCGAGGTGCCACCGAAGCGGAACGGGATGTTCAGCATCGAGGCGATGATGATCGGGATGATCGCGACCAGGGCGAGGAAGATCGATCCGGGCAACGTGATCCGGCCGAGCACATTGTCGATGTAATCGGCCGTGGCGGCACCCGGCCGCACGCCCGGGATGAACGCGCCCTGCTTCTTCAGGTTTTCCGAGAGGTCGACCGAGTTGAAGATGATCGACGTGTAGAAGTAGCTGAAGACAATGATCAGGAGGGCGAACAGGATATTGTAGATCGCGCTGCCCGGAAGCAGGAAGCTTGCGAGGCTGCGCATGAAGTCGCTGTTCTGGGCGAAGTTCGCGATCGTCGACGGCACGATGATCACGGTCTGGGCGAAGATGATGGGCATCACGCCGGCGGTGATCAGCCGAACCGGAATGAACGTCTTCTGGCCCTCACGGATCCGTCCACGTCCCATGACCTTGCGCGGGATCTGGATCGGGATCTTTCGGACCGCCAGCGTCATCGCCACCACGGCCGCCACCATGGCGAGCAGGACAGCGAGGAAAAAGACGGCGGTCGGGAATGAGATCACATCGGTGCGGACAAACTCGATGAGCTTGAGCGACCCGGGCCAGAGCCGTTCGAGGATCGAGACCGTGATGAGGAGCGACATGCCGTTGCCGATGCCGCGTTCGGTGATCTGTTCACCGAGCCACATCACGAAGATGGCCCCGGCGGTGAGGATCATGACCATGATCATCCGCGACATCAGCCCCGGATCGCGCACGGCGCCGAGCCCCTCGACGAAGAGCGAGAAGGTGTAGGCCTGTGCCAGCGAGATTGCCACCGTGAGGTAGCGGGTCCACTGGGTGATCGTCTTCCGGCCGTCCTCGTCCTTCTGCATCTTGCTCACGCTCGGCACGACGCCGGCGGCGAGCTGGAAGACGATCGAGGCCGAGATGTACGGCATGATCCCGAGCGCCAGGATCGTTGCCTGGGTCAGGCCGCCGCCGAGTGCGTCGTAGAGCGCGAACAGCCCGGATGCGGCCGAGCCCTGGATCGCGACCTGCAGCGCCACAACATCGACGGTCGGCGACGCGATATGCGCACCGACTCGATAGATGAAGATGGCGAGGAGCGTGAAGAGCAGCTTCTTCTTCAGCTCCTCGTCCATGCCGAACCCCGGGGTGCGCGGCGCTGTCATCAGCTCTCGACCTTGCCGCCGGCGGCCCCAATCTTGGCGGCAGCCGAGGCGGACACCTTGATGCCGGTCACCGAGAAGGCGCGGGACGCGTCACCGTGTCCGAGCAGCTTGACCGGGTCGGTGGCCTTCTTGAGGAAGCCCGCCGCGTGCAACGTCTCGGGGTTGATCTCGGTACCCTCGACTTTGTCGAGGTCACGAAGGTTGACCGCGAGATACGTCACCTTGAACGGGTTGGTGAAGCCGCGCTTGGGCAGGCGCCGATAGAGCGGCATCTGGCCGCCCTCGAAGCCTGGATTCGTACTGCCGCCCGAACGCGCCTTGTGGCCCTTGTGACCCTTGCCCGACGTCTTGCCGGTGCCCGAGCCGGGTCCGCGACCGATCCGCTTCCGATTCTGGCGCGAGCCGGGGGCCGGCTTCAGGGTCGAGAGGGTGACCCGCTCGATCAGTTCTTCGTGCTTGGCCGTCTTGGCCATGATCAGTTCTCCTTGACCGGGGTCACGTCAATCATGTGACGGACCTTGGTCAGCATGCCGCGCATCGTGGCCGTGTTATCGACCTCGACGGTGGCCTGATGGTGCTTGAGTCCGATCGCCTTGAGCGTCCGGCGCATGGTCTCGGCGTGTCCGATCCCCGAACGAATCTGCTTGACCGTCAGACGACGGGCTTCGGATTCGGGTGGGATGACCGCCGCGTGATGGGCCGGCCCTTGCCGACCTACGACTGGATTGCGACCCATCTCAGCTCTCCTGCTGGCGGGCGCGATACCCGACCTGATCGACTTCGATGCCGCGCTCACGGGCCACGCGCTCAACCGAAATCAACCCGGTGAGGCCGGCCATCGTCGCGCGCACCATGTTGTGCGGGTTGTTGGACCCGAGGCTCTTGGTGAGGATATCGGTGATGCCGGCGCACTCGAGCACGGCGCGTACCGGGCCACCGGCGATGACGCCGGTCCCGCTGGCGGCGGGCTTGAGCAGCACCCGACCGGCGCCGTGTTCGCCCACGATCTCGTGCGGGATCGTCGAGCCGACGCGTGAGATGCTGGTCATCGCGGCCTTCGCGGCCTCGACACCCGTGCGCACGGCCTCGGCGACTTCGTTCGCCTTGCCGGAGCCCATGCCAACGCGTCCCTTGCCGTCGCCCACCGCCACGAGGGCGTTGAACGAGAAGCGGCGGCCGCCCTTGACGACCTTCGCGAC
>JBBSPX010000095.1:0-9899 GCA_038258395.1 Gemmatimonadales bacterium
CGAGAGAGGCGAGCCGGTCATGGCTCGCCTGGCACTGGCCTCACTCGACGGAACGTGCCCCCCCTCGCTGGTCGCGGCGGTGCTCTCGGCGCTCGGGATCGAGGATGATGACGTCCGCCTCAATGCGATCCGACTGGTCGGCAATAGCGACAGTGCCTTGGTCATTCCGCAGCTGCTCGATCTCGTGCGCGAACGCCGCGGCTTTTTCCGGCGCTGGCGCCTCCGCGCCATCGACCCGGTCATGCTCGAGGCCCTCGCGGCACTCGCGCGGCGCTGGTCGAATCACCGGCCGGTGCTCATGGTGCTGAACATGGCCGCGCATTCGACCGACCCCGACGTCCTCGATGCGATCGGGATGCCCCAATGAGCGAGGCGATTCGCTTCCTCCACGCGCTCGCGCAGGCGCTCTCGACGGCCGCGCTCTACGCGCCCGGCCACCCGGCGACGGCGAAGGCGATCGAGGTACTCTGGCGCACGCTCGAGGCGCTCCTTGCTTCCGCCGAGTCACCCACCTTCCTCTTCCTCGGCGGCGCACCCGTCTACGATGGACGGGCGCTGCACGAACTCTCGGCGTGGCCGTGGGGACCCCGTCTCTCGGAGGCCGGCATCCAGCGGCTCGAGTTCGACCCGCGGGTCAGCGCTGCAGGTCTGGCGAGCCTCCTGAACCAGATCGAGCTGCGACTCGAAGCCGGCACGCTCGATGCTGAGGACGCGTCGACGCCGATCGACGGCATCCGGTTCGGGATGGTCGACGTGATCGAGGGGGGGGAAGAACGCGAAAGCGACGCCGCCGCCCCGAGTGAAGATGAGACGCCAGTCGAGGAGCAGCTCGACCTGACCGATGAGCTGGGGGCGATGGCGTACATCATGGATGAGGCACGTGCCGGCCGGCTCGCGCGGTCGGAGGCCGATGTGGTGGTGCGCATCCTGGCGGGCCAGCTCGATCGAATCGCGGTGCCGGAACTCAGTTCTCCATCTGATCCCGAGGCGTATCCACCGTACCTCGCCCTCCACACCGCGTTACTCGCCATGGCGACAGCCACCCAGGCTGGCGTCGAACGGCGCGGCCGTCACACGCTCGGTGTCGCAGCATTGCTCGCCGACATCGGCATGATGCGACTGGGTGAGCCATTCGAGCACCGTGACAACCTCGACGGGTCGGCGCGCCCCCTGATGGAGGAGCACACGACTCGCGGCGCGGCGTTCCTGCTGTCGAGCGGTGGCAAGGGATCGGAGCTCGCGGCGACGGTCGCGCTGGAGCATCATCTTCGACCCGATGGCAACGGCTACCCTGCACGCCGCTTCACACCGGCCGCGCACTGGTCGAGTCGCCTGGTCGCGGTGTGCAGCGCATATGGGTCACTCCGGGCGGCACGCCCGTTCCGGCCCGCGTGGGCGCGGAACCGCGCGGTGAGTTATCTCGAGGAGTCGGCCGGAACCGTGTACGATGCCGAGGCGGCTCGTGCGGTGGCGTCGTTGCTGCGGGGTGCGCGCGGCGACTGATCCGCGAGGAGCGTCGCCACCAGCACCATCCAGCTGATCCACAGCAGGTCGGCGATGACCAGATGCACCAACTGCATCGGGACCGGGACCAGCAGCATTAACGAGACGACCCCCACGGTCCATTGCAGCAACACGATGGCCACCACCCGTCGTCCGGCGGCGTCGGCGTTGGCTGCCCATCGAGGCGCCAAGGTCGCCAACCAGAGCACCAGCGCGCCCACACTCACGGCGAAGGTCGGATGGAGCACGCGCAACCGGAGCAGCAAGTGCGAGGTGGGGTCGAGGTCCTGCGCGAGTCCCTCGCGGAGGCTTCGGGCCGGGAAGAGGGTGTCACCGAGTGAGGCGATGGCGCCGGTCGTGCTGACCACGACGAGTCCGAGGCTGCCGAGCGCGAGCAGCCAGCCCCGTCGCCCGAGGGCGTGGAGCCGGAGGCGGGGGAGGCCGTTCGACCAGAGCGCGATTCCGGTGAGTGCTGCGAGGAGGATGAGGGTGTTGAGGAGATGGGCACCGAGGGTCAGGGCGCGTTCGAGTGAGGCGTTGTTGCCGACAAGTCCGAATCGCACCAGTCCGGCGCCAATCAGCGCCTCCGCGATGATCACCGCCAGCGCGACCCACGCGGCGATCCGAGTCCGGTGTCGCGCGGGGAAGTCACGTCGGACGACGACCAGGAGCGCGATCACGAGCAACAGGGCCACTCCACTCGTGATCCGGTGTGTCAACTCGATCAGCGTCTCGAGCGATGGCGACGTGGGCATCACCTCGCCATTGCAGAGTGGCCAGTGATTGCCGCAGCCAGCACCGGAATGACTGGCACGGACAAACGCGCCCCAGACGATCACGGCGAGATTGACGACGATCGTGATCCAGGCGAGTCTGGCGGTGCGTGGGGAGGAGAACTCAGTCTCGGACATATCCAAAGATGGCACGGTCGCCACCGCATGACGACCGATTGACGGTGGCGGCTTCCTTCTTGGCGACCCACGCGACAGATTTGATGGATTCCCGCTGGTTGGCACGTGCCGACGGTGCACCTCGCGCCGCCCGCTTCCCCGCGTGCATACTGACGGGTGAGGAGGTTCCTTTGACCACCCTGATCGAGACCGTGCGGGTCTTCGAGGGTTGCGCGCCACTCTGGCCACTCCATCTGGCCCGGGCCCAGGCGAGTGCGCGCGCACTCGACATTCGGCTGCCAGTGCTCGAACCGCCTCGCGGCGGCGATGACCGGGTGGTACGCTACGCCATCCGCAACGATGGGGTCGAGGTGACCGAGCGCGATGTCGAGAGCCCGACGCCGGTGCATCTGGTGACCTCGCCCGCGCCGCACCGCGGCTATCCGCACAAGATCGACGATCGAGCCTGGTTGGCAGCGGCACGACACGGGGTGCAGCCGGTTGGCGCCGACGATGCGCTGCTGCTCGATTCCCAGGGTCGGGTGGTCGAGGCCACGAATTGGGCCGTCGGTTGGTGGGACGGCGAGCGGCTGTGCTTCCCGCCGCTGGAGCTTGGTGGATTGCCGAGCGTCGCACGATACCGGCTTGACGAGACGGTGCGCGGCGGCATACACGACGTGACCCTGTTCAGGGAATCGATGGCTTGGCGGGCCCTATTCGTCTGCAATGCGGCGCGGGGACTGGTGCCGGTGGCCACACTCGATGGCGACGAGGTGCCGGACAATCACCGGACGCTGGCACTGGCCGAGCGGTTCTGGCAGCGCGACCCCGCTTGACCGGGCAGGCCTGATCCGGCATTTTGGGGGGCTCAAGACCGTGGTGCTTGTAGCTCAATCGGTTAGAGCGCCGGATTGTGGTTCCGGAGGCTGCGGGTTCGATCCCCGTCAGGCACCCTACATGGTGGTATTTAGGTCCGTAGCTCAATTGGTAGAGCACCGGTCTCCAAAACCGGGGGTTGCAGGTTCGATTCCTGCCGGGCCTGCTCGACGAGCTGCTGAGAGGCGGCTTGTCATGCATCGCGATCCGGGCGGAGCATTGAACCCCCGGTGATGCGGGTTATATTGGCCGCTCGACAGGACCTGCGGCGCTATCGTCTAGAGGCCTAGGACACAGCCCTCTCAAGGCTGGAACACGGGTTCGAATCCCGTTAGCGCTATCGACGTTTCAACGGGACCCCGGCCCCATCGTCTATCGGTTAGGACGCGACCCTTTCAAGGTCGAGAGACGGGTTCGATTCCCGTTGGGGCTATGTACCGGATCCGGTGACGGATCCACGCCTCGATAGCTCAATTGGTAGAGCAGCTGACTCTTAATCAGTAGGTTGTAGGTTCAAGTCCTACTCGGGGCACTCACGCAACACCTTGCAGGGGCATCACTTCGGTGGTGCCCCTGTGGCGTATGCCGGATCCCTGGCGTGCTCCAGACTCAGCGCAGGCCTGGTGTACGGATCCGGTAAATTTGCCAAATTGGCTATAACGGCTATTTCGGCTATATTGATCCTTGGAATCCGCTCAACCCCAGTTGCTCCTCGACCTGCGGAGATCTCATGCCTCGGAAGCCCCCCCCCAGCTCTTCACCGGATCGTCTCGCCCCATCGGGCTGGCACGGCCCAGCGATGCGCATGTCGTCAACCGATGTGAAGAATCGTTTCGGCGAAGCCGTCGCCGAGGCCGAGCGCCGCGGGGTGGTGGTGGTCACTCGGCATGACCGCCCCCAGGTGGTGCTCGTGTCGGTCGGGGTATTCGAGGCGTTGGCGGGCACTCCCCTCGTCGACCTGGGCGCGCTGGAGTTGGCGTTCGCGGCGAGAGTGGGTCAGATGCAAACGCCCGCACAGGCGCAAGCGGTCGACACCCTGTTCGCTTCCGGTGCACAGCTGGAGTCGCGGTAGTCCGAGGTGTCACATCCAGAGATTGTGGTTCTGGCCGGGGTCAACGGGGCCGGCAAGTCCAGCGTGGCCGGTGCCATTCTCGCGGCGGCTGGCGGTTCGCACTACGACCCCGACGCGTTTGCCCGAGAACTGGAAGCCGTCGGCGTGGCGCCCGACCTCTCGATCGGTCAGGCGTGGTCCGCTGGCCGCGACGGCCTGCTCCATGCGATCCGGGCGCGGCAGAGCTTCGCGCTCGAGACCACGCTCGGCGGCAATACCATCATCGCGCTGCTCCGGCAGGCTGCGGCGAGCGGACTCTCGGTCCGCGTGCTCTACGTCGGTCTCGATTCGGTCGACCGACATCTCGCGCGCGTGCACGCTCGAGTCGCGCGTGGCGGACACGACATTCCCGAGGCGCGGGTCAGGGTGCGCTGGCGCCGGAGTCGAGAGAATCTCGTGACCCTGATGCCGGATCTGTCCGAGTTCCTGCTCTGGGACAACTCGACCGAGTGCGATCCGGCAACTGTCCCCCCCCCATCGCCGATGCAAGTGATGCGCATGAAGGCCGGGCGGATCAGCGAGTTACTGCCGTTAACCGATGTACCATCCTGGGCCGGACCGATCGTGGAGGCGGCGCTGGCACACGATCAGGCCTTCCGTCCGTGACCGCTGTCCCCATGCTGCTCCGCGGCATCGTCGGCCTGCTGATCTGTGCTCAGCTTGGCGTAGCTCAGGCCCCCAGGAGTGTGGTCGACCTGAGGCTGGACGTGAAGCGTGCTGCCTGGATCGTGGAGGATGCCGACGCTGCCCTGATGTTCCTTCCCAACATGGTGGCCATCATCGGTGACATGGTGGTCGTCACCGACCCCGAAGGCCCCGCCGTGCTCGCGTTCGACCTGCGCACCGGTCGGCAGCGCTGGCGCCACGGACGGAAAGGGGGCGGGCCCGGCGAGTGGCGTGCCCCCGTCATCGCAGCGTGGCACCCTGATGGAGTCCTCGTCGTCGACAACGAACGCCGCCGACTCTATCTCTTGTCACGCGCGGGCGACCTGCTCTCCGAGACCCCCGTACCGATGGGGCAGTTCGTGGGTGCAATCTGTTCGTTCCACGATCGGACGGTGTTGCTGTCCGTCGCAGCCATTCCGTCGCGCTCCCTGATCCTGGTACACCTGGACGGATCCAAGGCTCCCGAGTACCGGTATCCGTTCGCGGCATCTGATGTGCTGATGGATTCCCCGGTCGACCTGACTGCACGTGCCGATGCAGAGGGCTGCGTGGCCACACGCAAGACGGGTGACGGCATGGCGCAGCTCGGTCCGACTGGACCGCAAGCACGCGCCTCCTTTGTCGAAGTCCTGCGCCAGCGACCCTTCAAGCTCCCGAGTGAGATCAAGGACACGGCAGACATGCCGATCCCGTTCTCGTTGACCTCGGGCTCCGACCGCACGGAATTCTTCATCTGGTTTGGTGGCAGTGCCTGCCGCTCACGATGCATCGATTGGTACGACGCCCGGACCCTGAAGTATCGGCGATCGATGCGGTTGATCGGCAATACCGGGATCGGCGTGTTGGCTCTTGCCATGCGCTCAGGCATGCTGATCGTGCTCGGTACCCGCAATGATGTGCCCGTGATCGCTGCGTTCCGGATTCCTGAACGGTGACATTACCCCCAAGCACTGGTGCATGGGCGTCAGTGCCGGGCACCGGACATGCTCGACCACCTGATTCGTTCTACCTGCCAATCAGCGCTCACCGGAGCCGGACGATCGTGTAGTTGTCACGATCCCGCGAGATCCAGAGCGTGGTCGCGCCCAGGCGCTTGATTCGCTCCACCAGCGCCTGCTGGGCCAGCGCCGGCCAGCGCTGCAACGTTTCCGCCCCCGGTGCCATGACCTGCGCCACGACCACTGCCCTCGCGCGGTAGAGGTCCGCCAACATCGGGAACGCCTTCCCGATCACCACCACACGGTGGGGCGCCGTCGCCTCGGGGTGCTGCTGCTCGAGCTGCTGTACTCGGATCTCTGAACTGGCAGTGATCCGCAGTTGATCTCGGACGTGCCACCCACCGATCGCCAGGGCGATCACAAGCGCTGCCTGAGCCAGTGGGCCGAGCGCGCGTCGTGGCTCGCCTGCTGATGCCCACGTGACCACACCGAGCGTGAGCAGCAGCACGAATGGTGCAATCAGGCGCGGTTCGGCGTGCACCGCGATGAACTGCGCCACGCCAGCGCCGCCAAGTATCGCGAGGATGCCGGGCGGCGCGCGCAGCATCGCCACCCCCAACTTCGGCTTCCCGTGCTGCAAGCTCACGGCGGGGAGTATTACCAGAATGAGCGTCAAAGGGACCCAGAGCACGAGCACGCGTCCGAGCTGCCGGAGCACGTACCCGAGATAGCTGACGATTGTCGGTGAGGATGAGCCTTGTGTGATGATTCCGCGCTGCCAAACGTCGGGGTCACCCCAAGGTTGATAGGTCCAGGGCCCCGCCGAGAACGTCGCGACCTTCGCCACGGTATCCCCGGCGATCGGCCATTGAGAATAGGCCTCGTGATTGCCCGTGTGCGTGTCCGGTGAGCGGCCGTCACATGCGCGCAGGTACCAGCATGCGCTGTTTCCCGCGGCAGCTCCGATCGTCAGTCGCCCGGCGTCGAGTGAGATCAGCAGCCCCCAGAGCAGCACGGGCGCCGCGGCGATCGCCACCGCGCGGCCCAATTGCCGGCGGACGGCCCGAAGTGGCCAAGCGTGCCAGGCGAGGAGGAGGCCGCTCACGATCAGCCACGGCCAGCTCGACGTCTTGGCGAGGAAGGCGAATCCGGCCCAACACCCCAACGGTATTCCGCGCCATCCCTGAGGGCGCAGCAACTCGATGCCGAACCCGGTGACGGTAAGGAGCAGCAGGAGGTCGGGCGTGACCGCATCGACCCGCATGGTGCGCGCGCTGGCGACGAGGAGGGCCGTGAGAAGGAGCAGGCCCCATGTCCGGTGCCGGTGTCTGGCGGCGTGCCAGATAAGCGCGACCGCAGCGACCGCGATCAGGAAGTTGAGCAGGTGGGCCAGCTCTGCCGCTCGGTGTCCGGTGGCGCCAGTCACCGACAGCAGCACCGAGAGCAGCAATGGATAGGCCGGCGACCAGTACGCCTGCACGAACCCGGCACCGTCGCCGACCCTGAGGCGTTCGGCAAGGTCCAGGTACGAGACGCCGTCGGCGTTCAAGTTGCCGCGCGACGCCCAAGCCAGAACCGCGATCAGGATGAGCACCGTTAGGGCCGCGATCGCCGGATTCCCGCGCCGCGGCGCGGCGGTCGGGGTCACCGATTGGACGGGTGGCACAGGCTTTGGGCTTCGGCGGCGTCGACTCAATGGCCCTCGTCAACCTCTCAGTATGGGGAATGGAGGTCACACAATCCTGGCGGCGGGTCGAAACGTACCGTGGTGCACAATGCCGCGGAACATTGGCGCAGCCAAATTGGCCGGTGCGGTCTCGAGCCCTCCGGTACGTCTCCGCAGTATCATCCACGCTCGGTCAGGTCGCCAACGTGACGTCCACCCGCCGTTTCGGGTCGTATCAGTGGCAGCGCGTCCTCGCAGTTCCCGTCCCATGGAGTCTCCGTATGTCCTACCGCATCCCGCACGCCCTCCTGCTCGTGGTCGCCGTAACGGCCGCGTGCAGCAACGATGGCAAGACCCCGCTCGACCCCAACGGCGGGTCGGTGGCTGCCGTGACCATCGTACCGGGTGACCTCAGCTTCGCCTCCCTCGGTACGAGCTCGACCCTGACGGCGGTCCCACGCGACGCACAGGGCGCCGCCGTGAGCGGGGCCTCGATCACGTGGGCCAGGAAGGGCAGCGGCGTGATCACCGTCTCCTCGGGCGGCGTGGTGACCGCGGTCGGCAATGGCAGCGACTCGGTGATCGCCACGGCGGGATCCGCACGGGCCGCCGTCGCAGTCGAGGTGCAACAGGTCGCCAGCGCCATCAGCCTGAACGCCCCGACCACCACCTTCACTCACGCGCTCCAGGGTACCACCGTGTCGGCGCAGGTGGTCGATGCGAACCACAACCCCGTCACGGGCGCCCCGGTCAGCTACACCTCGTCGGATCCCGCCATCATCTTCGTCTCGACCGCCGGCGTCGTCACGGCCGCCAAGGCGGGGACCAGCACCATCACCGCGACCGCCGGTACCCTCACCGGCCACATCACGCTCACCGACAACTTTCAGGGTCCGTTGGGCCCCGGGCTGACCGGCCAGGCCCGCCCATGCTCTGGCGGGACCGTCGGGCCGTTCCCCTGCGATGGCGTGACCCTCCTCAGCTATCTGCCGATCGCGGCACTCGGTGGTGCTTCGGGTGTCGACCTCAACGACGTCTGGGGCTGGACCGATCAGTCGACCGGCAGTGAGTACGCGCTCGTGGGTCGACGCGACGGGATCGCCTTCGTTGACATCACCAATGCCACCGACCCACGCTTCCTCGGCATGCTCCCCATCACACCCGGTGCGATCGCGAACGTCTGGCACGATGTGAAGGTCTACAGCGACCATGCCTACATCGTTGCCGACGGCGCTGGCGCCCACGGCATGCAGGTGTTCGACCTGCACGAGTTGCGCAGCGTCGCGGTGCCGAAGCTGTTCTCGCCGGTGACGATCTACACCGGTGTCCGGAGTGCGCACAACATGGTCATCAACGAGGCGACGGGGTTCGGGTTCATCGTCGGCGCAAATGGGGGGGGGAATACCTGCGGCGGCGGCCTGCACATGGTCAACCTGCAGGTCCCCACCGCGCCGACCTTTGCCGGCTGCTTCAGTGACGACCACACGGGCCGGTCGGGGACCGGGTACACCCACGACGCACAGTGCGTCACCTACACCGGTCCCGATGTGGCCTACCGGGGACACGAGATCTGCTTCGGAATGAACGAGACCGCGATCAGCATCGCCGACGTGACCGACAAGTCGGTGCCGAAGGCGCTGTCACGTGCAGACTACCCGGCGGTGGCCTACACCCACCAGGGCTGGCTCACCCCGGATCAACGCTATCTCTATGTCAACGATGAGCTCGACGAGCTCTCCGGCGGAGTCACGAATACGCGCACCCTGATCTGGGATGTTGCGGATCTCGACGATCCGACTTTGGTCGGTCAGTTCCTCGGGCCCACCAGCGCGAGTGATCACAATAATTACATCCGCGGCACCACGATGTTCGCCTCGAACTATCAGTATGGGGTCCGGGTCATCAGCCTGGCGAACCCGCTCTCACCGGTGCAGGTCGGCTACATCGATACCTCACCACTCCGGCCCAACCTGCCGGGGTTCGAGGGATCGTGGAGCAACTATCCCTTCTTCCCGAGCGGCAACGTCGTCATCACCAGTGGCGAGGAAGGGTTCTTCGTCATCCGGGTGCCGTAGGCGCGTTCCAGACACCAGGGTGGCCCGAGGAGTCGCGCGCCTCACCAATCCGTCGGACGATAGTCCTTCAGGAACTGCCCCCAGATGTGCGTGCCGGTGTTCGCGCCATCGATGATCGGGTCGACGATCCGCGCCGCCCCATCGACAATATCGAGCGGCGGATGGAACCGATGC
>JBBSPX010000096.1:0-9865 GCA_038258395.1 Gemmatimonadales bacterium
GGCAGCGTGATACCTTCGAGGTTGACGGTGGTCCGGAGTGTCAGGTGGTGGCCCGCCGCCAGGTGAAGCATCAGGACGGGTTGGGTGAGTCGGACCTCGGTGAGCGCTGGACCGTAGGGCGTCGGGTCAGCATGGATGAGGACGCCGGTGGCGCGGGCAGCCACGTCGGCCTGCCACTGGGCCCGGAGTGGGACGGGTCCACTCATCAGGGCGAGAAGCCCGAGGACCGCGGCGCAGCGAGGGTCAGTCATGGGGCGCTACAAGACACCCGATGTCCGGGGTGCTCCGCGCGCTTCGTTCAATGTGGCTCCGATGAGCTCTCGGTTGAGTTGGGCGATGTTGGCGAGGGAAATCTCCTTCGGGCAGGCCGCTTCGCACTCCCCGAAGTTGGTGCAGCCACCGAAGCCTTCGGCGTCCATCTGGTTGACCATCGCCTGCACACGTCGCGCCCGCTCGGCCTGGCCCTGGGGCAGGTGGGCGAGGTGCGTCACCTTCGCACCGGTGAACAGCATGGCCGATGCGTTGGGGCACGCGGCCACACAGGCACCGCAACCGATGCAGGCCGCCGAATCCATCGCGATCTCGGCCTCGTCCTTGGCGACCGGGATCGCGTTGCCGTCGGGTGAACTGCCCGTCGGTGCCGTGATGTACCCTCCCGCCGCGATGACCCGGTCGAAGGCCGATCGGTCGACCACCAGGTCTCGCAACACCGGGAAGGCGCGCGCGCGCCATGGCTCGACGACGATCGTGTCGCCGTCCCGAAACTCGCGCATGTGCAACTGACAGGTGGTGGTGGCCGCCCGTGGACCGTGCGCCTGCCCGTTGATCATGAGTGAGCACGCACCGCAGATACCCTCGCGGCAATCATGATCAAACGCAATCGGCTCGGCGCCCTTCGCAATGAGCCCCTCATTGACCTCGTCAAGCATCTCGAGGAACGACATGTGCTCGTTCGCCTCGGTGGCATACTGCTCGATGCGGCCCGCATCATCGGGGCCGGCTTGACGCCATACCTTCAGGGTGAGTTTCACTTGTAGGACCTCGTTGCCAGCTCGACGAACTCGAAGGTGAGTTGCTCCGTGTGTCGGACCGGAGCGCGACCTTCGCCGACATGTTCCCAGACTGCCACATGGGCAAAGGCTTCGTCGTTCCGGAGCGCCTCACCGTCCGGTGTCTGGTATTCGGTGCGGAAGTGTCCCCCGCACGACTCCTCGCGCAGCAGCGCATCGCGGCACATCAGCTCGGCGAATTCCATGAAGTCCGCGACGCGGCCGGCCTTCTCGAGCGACTGATTGAAGCTTTCCCCGGAACCAAGCACCCGGACGTCACGCCAGAACTCGCGCCGCAGCTCCGGGATCCGGACCAGCGCCTCCTCGAGTCCGGCGCGGTCGCGTTCCATGCCGCACTTTTCCCACAGCAAGTGTCCCAGCTCGCGGTGGAACGAGTCGACGCTGCGCGTGCCATTGACGGCCAGCAATTCCCGGATGCGCTCGTGCGCCGACGCCTCCGCGGTGCGGAACGCCTCGTGCGAGGTGTCGAGCGCGGTCAGGCCACCCCGTGCGAGGTAGTCCCCGATCGTGTACGGGATCACGAAGTAGCCATCGGCCAGCCCCTGCATCAGTGCGGAGGCGCCGAGGCGGTTCGCCCCGTGATCGGAGAAGTTCGCCTCACCCAGCACATGCAGACCGGGCAGTGTGCTCATCAGGTTGTAGTCGACCCAGAGTCCACCCATGGTGTAGTGTACGGCCGGGTAAATGCGCATCGGCACCTTGTAGGGATTCTCGCCCGTGATCCGCTCGTACATGTCGAACAAGTTGCCGTAGCGTTCGCGGATGACGTCCTCACCGAGGCGTTCGATGGCCGACCGGAAATCGAGATAGACGCCACGGCCTCCGGGTCCAACACCGCGCCCATCGTCACAGACTTCCTTCGCGGCCCGCGACGCGATGTCGCGCGGTGCGAGGTTGCCGAACGACGGATACTTGCGTTCGAGATAGTAGTCGCGTTCGGCGTCGGGGATCTCGCCCGGCGCGCGCTGATCTCCGTGGGCGAGTGGCACCCAGCACCGACCATCATTCCGGAGCGACTCCGACATCAGTGTCAGCTTGCTCTGGTAGTCGCCACTCTGGGGGATGCAGGTCGGATGGATCTGCGTGAAGCATGGATTCGCGAATCCGGCGCCCTTCTTCCACGCGCGGAATGCCGCGGTGACGTTGCAGCCCTTCGCGTTGGTGGAGAGATAGAAGGCGTTGCCGTAGCCGCCGGTCGCGAGCACCACCGCATGCGCCGCGTGGGACTCGATGGCCCCCGTGACCAGATCCCGGGTGACGATGCCGCGCGCGCGACCGTCGGCGACGACAAGGTCGAGCATCTCGTGACGACTGTGCATCTGGACTCGGCCCAGCCCGATCATCCGCTCGAGCGCCTGATAGGCACCGATCAGGAGCTGTTGACCCGTCTGTCCGCGCGCATAGAAGGTCCGTGAGACCTGGGCACCGCCAAATGAGCGATTGGCCAGGACGCCACCATACTCACGTGCAAACGGGACGCCCTGCGCGACGCATTGGTCGATGATGTTGCCCGACACCTCGGAGAGGCGATACACATTCGACTCGCGTGAGCGAAAGTCGCCGCCCTTCACCGTGTCGTAGAACAGCCGCCAGACGGAGTCACCATCGTTCTGGTAGTTCTTGGCCGCGTTGATGCCACCTTGCGCCGCGATCGAATGCGCCCGACGGGGTGAATCCTGGAAACAGAAACAGGAGACGTTGTAGCCGAGCTCCGCCAGCGATGCGGCGGCCGACGCGCCTGCGAGACCGGAACCGACCACGATGATGTCGAACTTCCGCTTGTTGGCGGGCGAGACCAGCTTGAGCCCCGCCTGGTGACGGCTCCAGCGAGTCTCGATCGGTCCATCCGGCGACTTGGCGTTGAATTCCATGTGGTCCCCCCCTAGCGCAGGACGCCGAAGAGCGCGGCGAGCGGGATCGCCAGGAATCCGCCCGCGATCAGGACGGCGAGCGTGATGCTGATGACCATGCGAGACCGATTCCAGGCCGGATGGTTGAGGCCGAGTGTCTGAAAGACCGACCAGACGCCGTGGGCGAAGTGCATGCCGAGCGCGACCATCGCGAGTGCATAGAAGATGGCAATCGGCTTCACGGCGAGCCCGGTGATCAAGTTCCGCCCGACCTCGCCCTCATGAAAGTCGGGGTGGAACTGTCCCCAGGTCAGGTGCATGATGTGGAAGATGATGAACACGAGCAGCAGGAGTCCCCCCCACCGCATCGTGCGCGCCGCGTAGGTGGCCACCTGCCGTTCGTGCCGGCTGTAGCCCGCTGGCCGTGCTGCCTGTGACATGCGCGTCAACTGGACTGCGGCCACGACATGGAGCACGACGGCAGCGAGCAGGCCGAAACGGGCGAGCCAGAGTGCAGGGCCGAGCGATCGGAGAAACGCACCCCACTCATCGAGATGATGCGGGTCCGTGAATACCAGCAGGTTCGAGATCACGTGCGAGATAAGGAACAACAGGCCGATCAGGCCGGTCACCGCCATGACGACCTTCTTGCCGATCGTCGTATGCCAAAGTGCCACGAGTCGATTCATCGCGGCCTCAGACGATGGCCTGAACCGAGCGGACCGCCTCGGCCGATGCATGCAGTGCGGTGCGCTCGGCGTCCGTGAGGGTGATCTCGACAATCCGTTCGAGGCCGCCACGCCCGATCAGGCATGGTACGCCGCAGTAGACCTCATTGAGCCCGAACTGCCCCGTGAGCCATGCTGAGGCGGGAAGCAGTCGCTTCCGATCGAGCACGATGGCCTCGACCATCTGGACCGCCGCCGCACTCGGAGCGTAGTAGGCCGAACCCGTCTTGAGATGCGCGACGATCTCCGCGCCACCGCTCCGCGCGCGCGCCACGATCGCATCGATGGCATCCTTGCTGAGGAGTTGCTCGACCGGAATGCCCGAAACCGTGGTGTAGGTGACGAGCGGCACCATCGTGTCGCCGTGGCCCCCGAGGACCATCGCCTGGATATCGGCCACCGAGATTCCCATCGCCTCCGAGAGGAACATCCGGTAGCGAGCGGTGTCGAGTACGCCGGCCATGCCGATCACGCGCTCGGCCGGGAATCCGGTGGCACGGCGCATCACGAAGCACATCACATCCAGCGGATTCGACACCACGATCACGATCGCATTGGGAGCGACCTGCCGGATCTGCTCGCCAACCGACTGCACGATCCCGGCGTTGGTCTTGACGAGGTCGTCACGACTCATGCCCGGCTTGCGGGCGATGCCGGCAGTCACCACGAAGAGTTCGGAATCGCGCGCTGCTTCGAAATCGTTGCTGCCAATCACGCGGGCATCGAATCCCTCGACCGGACCGGACTGCCACTGGTCAAGCGCCTTCCCCTGCGGCACCCCTTCGGCGATGTCGACCATGACCACGGTTCGCGCGAGGTGCTTCTCCGCGATGCGCTGCGCTGCCGTGGCGCCGACGTTGCCGGCACCAACCACTGTGATCTTCTCGAACATCGTGTGCGTCGCTCCTGATAGGTGGGGCGCCCGCAGGCGCCCGAATGGGCCGGACGGTCTGCTCCTAACGTAATGGGAGCCGTGGGCGCTCCCAAGCGTCAGCGGCGAGCACGCCCCCGCCCATAGCGCATCGGCTTGGCCATGGGGTCGATCAGGACGGGAATATTGCTCGCTCGCGCCGCGACACGCTCGGCCGCGACATGCAGGAGCAACTCGACCGATTGGCCCAGATCCACTTTTCGCTTGCGCGGCGGCATCGGCAACCGGAAGATCCGCGACGGATACTTCTCGAGAATCCGGTCCGGGAGTGCGCCGTCCTCTGTCCCGACCACGAGCACGCTGTTGGCGCGGAATGGCGCTTCGGCGGTGTCACGTTCGGCATTGACGGCGAAGTAGATGCACCGCTCCCGTGACATGGCATCACGGAAGTCACGCCAACCCGGGTGCACCCACCAATCCAGTGTGTCCCAATCGTCGGGGCCAGCACTGAGGAGGGCTGGATCGGTTCGAGCCACGGGGAGTGTCCCGACCACGTGCAGCGATGCATCGGCGTCGGCACATCGGCTCGCAACGGCGCCAAGCACCGACACACTGGGCGGCTCAAGCAGGGCAACATGCAGCGGCATGCGGTGGTCTCCTCGGAGTGTTCAGGATTCGCCAGCTCCCAATGGATACGTCAAGCGGCCGCCCAACGCGAATTATTGCGTGGAGCGGCCGCTCGATGGGTCGTCGTGCCAGTGGCCTACTGGCGACAGCTTCCGAACGGGTCCGGATGTTCCTTGTCGACCACCAGGCGATGGTCGAGGTTCGCCATCGTGCGGCCGAGATCGAAGAGGTAGTTGCCGATCTCTGCCATATGCCCGTACTGGATGTACTCCGGCTCGTCGGTCACCTGGTGATAGTCGGCGTGCCCACCGGTGGTGAAGAACACGACGGGAATCGAGTATCGCGCATACTCGTAGTGATCGCTCCGGCAGTAGATGTTCTGCGGATGGCCATCGGCATCGAGCGCGTAGTCGATCTTGAGGCCGTAGTTGCCGCGCGTGTTGACTGCCTCGGAGAGGTCGCCGAGCTCGGTGGAGAGGCGGCGGGCTCCGACCGACTGGATGTAGCCCTGACCACCATGGATCAGTCCACCATCCAAGGTGGAGCCGGTCACATCGGTTGATGCGCCACGGCCCACCATGTCGATGTTGATCGCGCCGACGATCGAGTCGCGGGGGACCGACGGATGGTCGCTGAAGTACATCGAGCCCCAGAGTCCGGCTTCCTCACCCGCGTGCCAAATGAAGAGCATCGAGCGCTTGGGTTGGGACGGCGCCTTGGCGAAGGCCTCAGCCAGCTCGAGCAACGTCACGGAGCCCGAGCCGTCGTCATCGGCACCGTTGGAAATCGAATCGATCCGCATCGGGTGGATCTTCCGCATCGAGTCGATCTTGCCATTGATCTCGGCCCACTGCGCCTCGGTGGGTGTACCGTTGCCGCGGGAATCCGCACCCTGTTGGCGGAAGACCATGTTGAAGGCCTTCACCGAGTCGTGGGGCAGCCCACCCTGGCGAAAGCCGATATGGTCGTTGTGCGCGCCGATCAGGATGTATTCACCCTTGAGCTTCGGGTCACTGCCGCGGAGGATCGCGACGACATTCCGACCCGGCAACGGCGATTGCGTGAACCGGAGGTCCATCGAGACGGGCTTGCCGGCCGCGCCGGGTGTCATCGTTGCCGGCGCAGCGCCGAGCAAAGCGGCACCGACCGCGGAGGTCACACTAGCGCGCGGCCCACCAGACGAGGACGCCGGCTCGGGTGACTCGGGATCGATGTACGACGGACGGCCACCAGCACCACGACGGGCGGGTAGCTCGTCACCCACGATGGTGATGATGGCCGCGGCCTCCGCCTGCGAGTCCATATAGGCACGCAGGCCTGGCGTGAAGCTCCGGAACCGTGGGGCACTTTCTGGGGCCACCAGCACCAGCACCTTTCCAGCCACCGCGTCCTTCGGCAGGATATGTGTGGTGTCCAGTGCAGTCCCGCCGAACACGACCGGCAGGTCACTGAGTTGGGTCGAGCTCCCGTTCATCGTCGCGGTGAAGTCGGTGCCGCCCTTGAAGGTCTGACCTGCGACGGTGAGGGTCGACGTCGGGTCGAATTGCCGTTCGAAGATGGGAACCTTCTGGAAGTACCCGCCATCCTGCCCGCCGGGAACGAGCCCAAGGCGACGCACCTCATGCTCGATGTAGTCGGTGCCCATGTCGTTGTACTTCGTGCCGACCTGCCGTCCCATCATCGAATCGTCGGCGAAGATGTAGAGCCGCGTCATCAGGTCGCATGGGGTGATGGCGGCGGCCGTCGCGCCGCCGACGTATTTGAGCGGCATCGGAGCGCCTGTGGTGGCCGGGCACTTCTGGGCCGATTGCGCCGCAAGGGACAGGGCCGGGATCGCACAGCTCAATGCGGCGAGGCCGAGAACTCTCTGGAAGGTGGCTGAACGGATCATGTCTCGCTTCGGGAAAGGGGTCAGTGGTTGGGGGACCGTCTTCTCATACGAGGCACCTGCCCGATTGGTTGCGGTCACCCGCCCCGGACGTGCATCTCCAGGTGCGGATCCTTCCGAAGTCGCCCCAGCGTGACCAAGGCACCTCGAGCGGGCGCGGCGAGACGCTCCTCGGCCCCCCGATCCTGTCGGCGGTTCCAACCCGCACGAATCAGCGCCACCAAGTCGGCGGTCCGCGCACCGGACC
The DNA here is from genome assembly GCA_038258395.1 of Gemmatimonadales bacterium. Lineage (GTDB taxonomy): Bacteria > Gemmatimonadota > Gemmatimonadetes > Gemmatimonadales > GWC2-71-9 > Palsa-1233. The sequence continues at coordinate 7,282 of JBBSPX010000096.1, forward strand.
GAAGCACTTCGCGCAGATCGACCCCTGTTGGCGCATAGAGGCAGGTGAACCAGGTACCGTCGGCCGTGAGGCGAGCCCGATCGCAATCGCGGCAGAACGGCAGCGTGGTGCTCGCCACCACGCCGATAACGGTGCCATTCCCGAGGCGCCAACGTGTGGCCGGGGCATGCGGATCGAGCGCGTCAGTGACCGAGATGGCGCCACCGAATGCGGCGGCGAGGGTTCCCACGATTTCGTTCGACGAGACGACCAGATCCTCGCGCCACTCAGTGGCGCCGCCCACGTCCATGTACTCGATGAACCGTGGCTCGATGCTTCGAGCGCGCGCGAAGCGCACGATGTCAACCAGGAGGTCGTCATTCACACCCCGCATCACGACGGTGTTGAGCTTGGTGCCGGAGAATCCCGCTGCCGCGGCGGCATCGAGACCGGCGAACACGTCGTCGGGGCGGCCGTGTCTGGTCGGCGCGCGCATCGCCTCAAGCTCAAGAGTGTCAAGGCTGACCGTGAGTCGGTGGAGCCCCGCGCGCCGAAGGTCAGCGGCCATGGGCGCGAGTCGCGTCCCGTTGGTCGTGAGCGCGAGGTCGTCGATCCCGGGTATCGAGGCCAGCCTGCTCACCAACACCGGCAGATTCGACCGGAGCAACGGTTCCCCGCCGGTCAGCCGCAGCTTCCGGACACCGAGCTCCGCGAATGCCCGGGCCACGCGCTCGATTTCGTCGAACGTGAGCAGCGACTCCGTGGGCAACCACCGGTAACTTGCGGCCGGCATGCAGTAGCGGCAGCGCAGGTTGCAGCGGTCCGTGACCGAGATCCTGAGGGTGCCGAGTGGCCGTCCCAGTCGGTCGGTGGTCGTCACCCGCTCCCCCCCGCCGTCGGATCAACCCACGTCGAGCTCCCATCGGCATGGTGCTCATGCTTCCAGATCGGGACGCGGCGCTTGACGGCATCAATCACGGCACGGCACGCATCAAACGCCGCGTCACGATGGGGCGCGGCCGCGACCACGAGCACCGCGGCATCTCCCACTGCCAGATCGCCAATCCGGTGCTGAAGCGCGATGCGAACACCGAACCGTGCCTCCGTCTCCTGCACGATGTTCCCACACTCTCGTTCGGCCATGTCACGATAGGCCGAGTAGCTGAGGCCGACGACGGCGCGACCGTCATGGTGGTCACGCACGACACCGACGAAGCTCACGACCGCACCGTGACCCGGCGACGCGAGCGCAACGAGCAACGCCTCATGTGAGATGGGCGATGTGGTCGTATACGGGCCGACCATCAGCCACCGGCCAAAGGCGGGAGGATGGCAACCTCTTCGGTGCCAACGATCACCTGATCCGGTTGGGCAAGGTGTTGATCGATCGCGATCAGCAGCTGCGCCGGGAGCAGGTCGCCGCGAGGCAAACGCCTGAGGGCGGCGCTGAGGCTGGGCACGGAGATGGGGAGCTGGACATCGAGCTCGATCGGATCGCCGAGCAGCTCGGCGTAGCGGGCGAAGGTGCGGACGTGGAGGAATGCCATCGTCAGGAATCGACGGCAGACCCCGGGTCGGTTTCGTCTTCAGCCACGAGGGTACGGAGTTCCTTGCTCGGCTTGAACACCGGCACGGGTCGCGCCGCGACCTCGACCGGGTCGCCGGTTCTGGGATTCCGTGCCATGCGGGTCTTGCGTCGCCGGATCTTGAAGGTACCGAAGCCACGAACCTCGATGTTCTGCTGATCCTTGAGTGCATCCTTGACGGCATCAAGGAACGCATCAACGACGCGGGCGCAGTCCTTCTTCGAGATCATTGGCCCGGAGGTCCGGGCGATGGCTGCTGTGACGTTTTCGACGAGATCTGCCTTGGTCATCGACCCCCCAGGGAGACGACTCGGGGCCCGGAACGGCCCCGTCTTCGGGCCGATATGTACGACCGTTAACCGTTGTCTGTCAAGAGGTTGCGTCGTTTCGGGCCCGGATCGCGTCGAGGAACTCACCGAAGTGCGGGAAGGCGTCGTGTGGCCCCGGAGCCGCCTCGGGGTGGTACTGGACGGCAAAGACCGGATACCCTCGGTGCCGAACCCCTTCAACGGTGCCATCATTGAGGTTGACGTGGGTCACCTCAAGTGATTCCGCACCTGGAACGCCCTCAGGGCCGCCCTGAACCGCAAAGCCGTGATTCTGGGTCGTGATCAGGACCTTGCCGGAGCGCAGATCCATCACCGGATGGTTGCCGCCCCGGTGACCGTAGCCAAGTTTGGTGGTCTGGCCGCCGAACGCGAGGGAGATCAGTTGATGCCCGAGGCAGATGCCAAAGATCGGCGTGCCGCTCGCGGCGATCTCACGGATCGTGGCCGGTGCATAGTCGACCGCGGCCGGATCCCCGGGGCCATTGGACAGGAAGACGCCCGCCGGGTTCCTCGCCAAGATCTCCGCAGCCGACGTCCTGGCCGGCACCACCTCCACGCGCAGCCCGGTGGACTCGAGCATACGGATGATGTTCCGCTTCATCCCATAGTCGACTGCGACCACGAGCGGACCCTCGCCACCGGCATAGGCGTTCGCCGAACCGGCCATCGAGGCGAGGTCCAGTCCGCTCA
>JBBSPX010000097.1:0-9859 GCA_038258395.1 Gemmatimonadales bacterium
TCACGGCCTCACGGCGAACATGCACGAGAAGCCGTTCGCCGGCGTCAACGGCAGCGGCAAGCACGTCAACTTGTCACTCGCGACCGACACCGGCGTCAATCTGCTCGATCCGCAGGATGACACCCACACCAACCTGCAGTTCCTGATCTTCCTCGCGGCCGTGATTCGCGCCGTCGACACGCACGCCGAGCTGCTGCGCGCCTGTGTCGCGTCGGCGGGCAACGATCATCGCCTCGGGGCCAACGAGGCCCCGCCGGCGATCATCTCGATCTTCCTCGGCGACATGCTCATGGACATCCTCGACCAGGTGCAGTCCGGGTTGCCCAAGCGCACGCTGCGTGGCGGCACGCTTGATCTCGGTGCGCGCACGATGCCGCAGATCCCGCGGCACTCGGGCGATCGCAATCGCACCTCGCCGTTCGCGTTCACCGGCAACAAGTTCGAGTTCCGTGCCGTTGGATCGACCCATTCGGTCGCGTGGCCCAACACGATCCTCAACACAATCGTCGCCGAGTCGCTCGACCTGATCGCGACCGAACTCGAGAAGTCGGCCGGCAGCGCTCCGACCCCGGCCAAGCTGCAGAGCAGCGCGCTCGCGGTCCTCAAGCGGCTGGTCAAGGAACACAAGCGCGTGCTCTTCAACGGTGATGGTTACTCCGAAGCATGGCATGTCGAGGCCGGCAAGCGTGGCCTGCCGAATCTCAAGGACTCGGTCTCGGCGTTCCCTGTACTTCGCTCGAAGAAGACGATTGATCTCTTCAAGAAGTACGGTGTGCTGAGCAAGGCCGAGGTCGAGTCACGGCATCACATCACGGTGGAGAAGTGGGTCAAGCAGGTGAGCATCGAGGGCGAGACGATGGCGACTATTGCGCGGACGATGATCATTCCGGCCGCGATGCGGCACCAGTCGCTGCTCGCCGGCGCGGTGGTGGCCACCGAGGCCTGTGGAGTGGCGTGCCCCGATACCGTCGAGTCGCTCGAACGATTTGTCGAGCTGATCGCCACCGCGCGGCAGGCGCTGCTCGGTCTCGAGGAGGAGTTGATGCATGAGTCGACCGACCCGAACATCCACGCCGAGCGCATCAACACCAAGTTGATCCCGGTGATGCGTGAGATGCGGGCCGCCGCTGATCTGCTCGAGATGTACACGGCGTCGGACCTGTGGCCGTTGCCGACCTATCGTGAGCTGTTGTTCCTCCAGGAGGAAAGCGAGCAGGAGCGAATGCTGGCCGAGCCGCGGCCATCCGGCCGCGGTTTGGTTCGCGACGAGAGGAGCTTCCTCGCGTTGGTGCGCTTTGCCGCACGACCTGACGGTCGCGCCTGAATGCATTCCGAGACGGTCCGCTTCCTGCCGATACTCTCCCCCATGCGCCACTCCCCCCTCTGGACGCTGGGCGTCCTCGTGCTTGCGGCCGCGCCGCTCCATGCCGACGACCCGGCATGCCTGCTCCTGCACCCCAACATTCCTGCCGGGGCCTACACCGGTAGTGCCGCCCCGGCCGGGACGCCGGGCGGGGTGCTCGATCAGTGCAGCCTCTTCACAGCGCCATCCCCCTGGGGATTGACGGGGGAAGATGGCAGGCCGTTCGACTCGATCTGGTACAATGAGGCACGCCAGGGGATGGGCTTCTGGATCGGGAGTCAGGCCGACTTTTCCCTCACGTTCTGGCTTGCTGGCCAGCAGGTTGGCCAGTCGAGCCTCCGGTCACCGGGAGAGGGATGGTGGCATTGGGACGGGGCATTCGACCGTGTCGATGTTGATGGCCTGTATGTCCTGATGATCTATGAACAGGGCGGCTCGATGTTGGAGCCCGACGAGCCGGACGAGAACGGGCTGCCAGATGCCGATCTGTTTTCGATCGTCGGTCCCATCCTCGCGGAACCGCAGTCGACCGTCCCCGAACCGGCGACGATGACGTTGCTCGGCTCCGGTCTCATCGGAATCGCCGCGGCGCGCCGTCGGCGGCGCCATGAACGGGCGGTTCCCTTTCCCGAGTGAGCCCACCCGGCTCCGGTTGCCGCCGGTCGTTCTGACCCGTAGCTTCGAGAGATGATCCCATCACCGCCCGGTCGCCCCGAACCCTGGGCGACTCCTTACCCCGCCGAGTCGCCTGGACCGGCGACCCTCACCGCACCGAATCCTGCCGCACTCGAAAGCACAGCAGCGGGCAAGGTCGTGCTGGTGACCGGCGGCGCCACCGGACTCGGTCGGTGCATCGTCCACGAATTCGGCCGCATGGGGTGCCGCGTCGCGTTCTGCTGGATCCCGATGCCTGGTCGCGACGTCGAGTCCTACGCGCTCCTCACCGAGGCCGCCCTCGCCCACGGCAATCACGAAGTGATGTCGCGCCGGTGCGATGTCCGTGATCGCGAGCAGGTGGAGCGCCTGGTGGCCGAAGTGGTCGAGCGATGGGGCGGCATCCACTACCTGATCAACAACGCCGGCATCGCACACGACGGGGCGCTGTGGCGGATCAAGGACGCCGACTGGCAGGCGGTGCTCGATACCAACGTGACGGGGGCGTGGCATTGCATGGCCGCCTGCGCGCCGCACTTTCGCCGGCAGCAGTTCGGCAAGGTGGTCAATATCTCGGCACATCAGGCCGGTCGACCCGGTTTTGGGGTGGCGAGCTATGCCGCGTCGAAGGCGGCACTCGAGGCGCTCACCCGTTCGGCCGCGGTCGAATTCGGCCCGAGTCAGGTGAATGTCAACGCGGTCTCGCCGGGATTCGTGCACACCGAGCGCCTCGATGCGTTGCCAACGAGCGTCATTGAGCGTGCCCGAAAGCGCTCGGTGCTCGGTCGACTCGCCGAGCCCGAGGACATCGCCTCCGTGGTGTGTTTCCTGTGTTCGGAGGCCTCGCGGCATATCACCGGTCAGACGATCGTCGTGGACGGCGGCCTCTCGCTCGAATAGCTTGCCTCGGGTGAAGAACTCCTTCCTGTGCCTCGTCGGCCTCGCCACCATGGCGTGCGCCTCATCGAATCCCGCGCCCCAGGCCGAGCCCTCGCGGCCCGAGCCGTCACCGGCGCTCCTCGTCACGACCTTGGCGGGTCAACGGATTCCAATTCTGCCACTCACCTTTCTTGTCGCCGAGGCACCGGCGGATGAGTTCTTGCCGCCCGATCGGGTGGCGAGACTGGTCTGGGCCGACTCGCTGATCGGGGCGATGATGGAGGAGCACGGCCCCGAGGTCGAGTGGGTCCTGCCGCCGGAACTCCGCCGCATCGCGGCGCGGGCTCCGAACATGGTCACCGATCCCGATCGAATGGGGCAGGCGATCATGCGATCCCCCAACCTCGAGATCGTGCCTGACCCGCTCCGCTCGTACCTGCGGGCCCTCTCCGCGATGAGCGACGCGCGGTTGGTCCTGATCCCCGCCGCCCTCCGCTTCAAACCCGACAGCGGTGGCATCCGGGCCGAACTCGTGATGGTCATCGCCGATACCCGGAACGGTCGAGTCATCTGGCGGAGTCACCCGTCCGTGGTCGGGGACACCCCGATGGCGGCGCTTCGGGCCACCATCGCGCATATTCTTCCTGATCTCGACTGAATCGACCCCGACGATGACCAATGTGACCCTGATTCCTGGTGACGGGATCGGACCGGAGATCACCGCCGCGGCCGTCCGGGTGCTCGAAGCCACGGGACTCGCATGGACCTGGGATCAGCAGATTGGCGGGATGGCCGCGGTCGCCGCCACCGGCGATCCACTTCCCCAGGCAACGCTCGAGAGCATCCGTCGCACCCGGCTCGCCCTCAAGGGTCCGCTCACCACCCCTGTGGGGGGGGGATTTCGGTCGATCAACGTGGCGCTCCGGAAGGAATTCGAGCTGTATGCGAATCTCCGTCCCGCCAAGACGATTGTCCCCGGCGGTCGTTTCGACGATGTCGACATCGTACTGGTGCGCGAGAACCTCGAGGGACTCTACATCGGACAGGAACAGTGGTTCGAGGTCGATGGCGACCCGCGTGGGCGAGCGGAATCGGTCGCGGTCGTGACACGGGTCGGCGCCGAACGGGTGGTGCGCTACGCGTTTGAGTATGCACTCAGCCATGGTCGGAAGAAGGTGACGCTGGTCCACAAGGCGAACATCCTCAAGAATACCTCGGGGCTGTTCCTTGAGGTCGGGCGCGAGGTCGCGAAGCGCTACGAGGGGCGGGTCGAGTGCAACGACCTCATCATCGACAACTGCGCGATGCAACTGGTGATGTATCCCGAGAAGTTCGACATGATCGTCACCACCAACCTCTTCGGCGACATCCTCTCGGACGAGATCAGCGGCCTGGTGGGCGGACTCGGGCTGGCACCTGGCGGCAACATCGGCAATCATGCCGCGATCTTCGAGGCCGTGCACGGCTCGGCGCCCGACATCGCCGGCCAGGGGATCGCCAACCCATCGGCCCTGATCCTGGGTGGGGCGATGATGTGTGATCATATCGGCGAGGCCGATGCCGGTGACCGGATTCGGAGGGCAGTCGTCGCGACCATCGTCGCGGACCGGGTGCGGACCGCTGACCTGGGCGGATCCGCCAGCACCGAGGAGTTCGGGCATGCCGTCGCCCGCCGGGTGGCGTGAGGTTCCCTGCGTCGAGTGCGGGGCGTCCGTCTCGGGGATCGATTTCGGGGAGCGGTGCCGTACATGTCAGGCACGGCGTGCCAAACGCGTGGCCGTCATCTCGCGGCGCGTCTCGCTGGCGGTGACCGCCGGCGTGGCGGCGTGGGTCCTGACCCGGCCGGCGACGTCCCCCACCGCACAATGGACCGGTATCATTGCCGTACCGGTCGCCTACCTGCTCACACACCTGATCGTGAGCCGATTCGCCATGGAGGTCTTGCCGTGATTCGCTCTCTGACTACTGGGCTCGTTGCCCTTGCCATGCTCCCCGCCGCCCAGCCGCTTGTGGCGCAGGCGGCGGGCTCGCCCTCGGTCACCCTCTTCAGCTCGGGTCGCGCACTCGTCCGCCGGACGCTGCCGATCAAGATGCCGGTCGGCAGTTCGACGCACCCGCTGGTGCTCGGGCTCTTCGACGCGTCGACGTTTGCGGTGCTCGATCCGGGTGTTCAGGTCGGGATGATCAACTTCGACGCGTCCTTTGATGAGCAGTCACTGCTCCGGCGTCACATCGGCCGCGTGTTCACCTTCCAGATGGGGGATGGCAAGCCGCCGATCAAGGCCCGGCTCGTGGCACTCGACCCTGAGCGCTGGGAGGTTCTGCCGGGTAACGGCGACGTGCTGCCCGGCGTGAGTTTCTCCCGTCCCGGCCGGATTCTGTGGGATCCGGAGCTCGTCCCTGTGGCGCCGATCGCCGACGTGACGCTGAGCAGTGAGCGCGCGCGTGACAACATTTCGGTGATGTACGAGGCACCCGGCGGATCCTGGAATGCGGGCTACCGCATCTTCCTGGGTGCCCGGAGTCGGATCGAGGGAATGGCGACCATCGATGCCGGCACACTCGATCTGGCGAACACCGAGGTGCAGCTGCTGGCGGGAGAGATCGGCCAGAAGGTGCAGCCGCAGGCGCCATCGCGGCCGTATGCAATGGCCATGCGGGCCAGTGACATGAGCAACCAGGAAATGTCGGCCGAAGCGGTGGGTGAGGCGCGTCTCTACACGCTGCCAAGCCGCGTGTCCTTCACGCCGTTAACACAGATCGTGTTGCCGCTCTTTGCGCCGGCCATGGTCGCGCCAGAACTCCGCCTCACGATTCCTGGTTCGCTGCCGTTCTACGGAGGCCTTGGCCAGGAGACCGACGAGGTCGAGGTGCCGGTGATGGTGAGTTATCGGCTCGCGCACGAACAGGGGTCGACGTTCGGTGATCTGGCACTCCCGGCCGGCGGGGTGAGTGTCTACGACACCGACAAGGCGGGACGGGTGCAGTTGGTCGGCAATGGCGGGATTGGTCACACCGCGCCCGGTGAGCAGGTCGAGGTGAATACCGGGATGGCGTTCGATGTCACCGCGCGCCGGACCCAGACCGAGTACACCACGGTGCATACCGACAAGCCTTCCCGGACCACGGCGACTGTCGGCTACAGCGTGGTGGTCAAGAATGCCAAGGATACCGCGGTGACGGTCGAGGTCCGCGAGGAACGGGGGGGGGAGTGGAGCGTGATCTCCAGCTCGGTCCCCGCGGTCAAGAAGTCGTCGAGCCGGACGGTATTTACGCTCCGGGTGCCTCCGAAGGGCGAGGCACCGCTCACGTACCGCCTCCGGGTGGTGTGGTGAACGCACCGATCACCATCCTGCAGATGAGCGACCTGCACTTCGGGCGCGACGCCGATCTGGCCCAGATCGGCGCGCTCGAGGCGCTGGCGGGCGAGCTCACACCGAGTGTGGTGGCGATCGCCGGCGACCTGACGCAGCGTGCGCGGCACGGCGAGTTCCAGCGGGCGCTGATGTTCGTGCAGGTGCTCCGCAACGTGGCACCGACGATCGTCGTCCCGGGCAATCACGACGTCCAGTGGTGGACCACACCATTTGACCTGGTCGGCGCGGGGCCCAAATACGAGAAGTTCCGCCGCTATTTCGGTGATGACCTCACACCGAAACTGGTGGTCGATGGTGCCGTGCTCTGTGGCGCGCTCACCTCCTACGGTGTCGTGACGGGGTCGATGACCTACAACCTCAACGACATGGCGGTGAAGGGACACTTGCCCGCCAGCGAAACCGAGCGCATCGCCGCACGTTTCCAGGCCGAGTCGCCGGAGCTGTTGCGGGTGATGGTGATGCACCAGAACCTGTTGCGCGGCGAGATCTCTGAGCGGATGGGCCTGGCGCACTGGCGTCGCTCGCAACGCCAGGTCATGGCAACCGGTGTGGACCTGGTGTTGTGTGGTCATGATCACCAGGAGAGTGCCGGTACGCTGCCCAACGGTGCCGTCGTGTCGACCAGCAGCACGCACACCTCACGGACCCGCGGTGGCAGGCCGTCGGCCTGCAACCTGATCACGGTGACCGACCTCGCCATCGAGATCACGCATCAGGTCTGGGACAAGCCAGCGGGGCAGTTTGTCCCGGGGCCCGCGTCGCGATTTCCACGGCCACGCAGCTCGGCCGCCGCCACGTCCGAGTGATGTCGGCGCTTCCGCAACTCGAACTCTCACTCGACGCCGCCCCCGAGGCGGAGCTGCCCAAGCGCCTCCGTCGACTCGGACTGGCTGCGGGTGTGCCGGTAAAGCTGACCAGGAACCGCACCGTGTTGGTGTCGTTCGATCCTCGTGGTGCGCTCCGGCTCCACGCCGGATACGCATGGGCACCCGATCCGGTACTCGAGGCGATCCTCACGTTCATCACGCCGCGGATGTCGCGCGTTGACCGCATCAAGGCTCGGCGCCTCTTCCTCTCGTTTCCCGTCGAACGCCACGCCCCGGTACGCCGGCGTCGCCGCACAGCAGCGCCCGCCCCTGCCGATCTCCCGGTCCTGGGTCGACTCGAGCGACTGCACACGATTCTCAACGAACGCCACTTTGGCGGCTCCCTCACGACCATCCCGGTCCGGCTGTCGGACCGGATGGAGCGTCGACTCGGCGAGTTCGCCGTCAACCCGGGTGGATCAGAGGGCATCATCACCATCTCGCGGAAGCACATCCGTCGCGACGGGTGGGAAGCCGCGAGCGAGACGCTGCTGCACGAGATGGTCCAGCAGTGGCAATCGGAGACCAATCGCCCGATCGATCATGGCACTGCATTCCGGCGGAAGGCGCGGGCGGTCGGGATCCGTCCCGCGGCGACTGCCGAGCCGCGGGCTCACGCCCGCGGCTCGGCAGCTTTCTCGCTTTCTCGCCTTCTCGCCTTCCCCCCTACGTTATCTTCCCCCGGTCTCTAAACCGGGGTTTCTGGCAGATGGCGGGCTCGTCCGAATACACAGGAGTCGACTTCTATGACATGGATTCGCTGCTCTCCGAAGAGGAGCGCGCGGTCCGTGATACTGTCAGGCAATGGGTCAGCGACGAGCTGATTCCGGTCATCGGGCCGGCCTACATCGATGGCCGCTTCCCGAAGGAGCTGATTCCCGGGATGGCCGAGCTGGGGCTCTTTGGCGCCAACCTGCCGGAGGAGTATGGTTGTGCCGGCCTCAACAACGTCGCCTACGGCCTGATCATGCAGGAGCTGGAGCGCGGCGACAGCGGCATCCGCTCGTTCGCCTCGGTCCAGGGCGCTTTGGTGATGTATCCGGTCCACGAGTTTGGCAGCGAGGAGCAGAAGAAATACTGGCTCCCGCGTCTGGCCACCGGTGAGGAGATCGGCTGCTTCGGGCTGACCGAGCCCGACTTCGGTTCGAACCCAGGCGGCATGATCACCACTGCCCGCGAGACGGCCGATGGGTGGGTCCTGAACGGCACCAAGATGTGGATCACCAACGGCTCGCAGGCCACGATGGCGATCATCTGGGCCAAGACCGGCGACATCGACGACACCACGAGCGTGCGTGGCTTCATCGTGCCGACCAACACGCCCGGGTTCACCGGCAAGGACCAGAAGGGGAAGCTCTCGCTCCGCGCCAGCGACACCAGCGAGCTGCACATGCAGGATGTGCACGTGCCGAAGGATGCGCTGCTCCCCAGGTCGGGTGGGATGAAGTCGCCGCTCAAGTGCCTCACCCAGGCGCGATACGGCATCGCGTGGGGCGGCATCGGCGCGGCGATGGCGTGTTTCGATGAGGCCCGTCGTTACGCCGCCAACCGGATCATGTTCGATCGCCCGATCGCCGCGACGCAGATCCAGCAGGAGCGCCTCGCCGAGATGCTGACCGAGATCACCAAGGGTCAGCTGTTGGCGTTGCAGCTCGGCCGGCTCAAGGACAAGGGCACGATGACGCCGCAGCAGGTGTCGCTCGCGAAGCGTGCCAACATCGACATGGCCTGCGAGGTCGCGCGCGAGTCGCGCCGCCTGCTCGGTGCCAACGGTATCCTGATCGAGTATCACTCGATGCGGCACATGGTGAACCTTGAGAGCGTGTACACATACGAGGGCACCCACGACATGCATTCGTTGATCCTGGGGCAGGAGATCACCGGGATCGCGGCGTACTAGACGATGAACGATGAACGATTAACGCTCAATGATTAACGATTAACGATTAACGGTGGACGATTGACCCAAGAAGGAGCTATACGACCGTGAAGATCGCAGTCTGCATCCGCCGAGTCCCCGACACCACCGCGAAGATCGCCATCGGCCCCTCGGGCACGGCGATCGATCCGGCGGGCGTCAAGTTCGTCCTCAATCCCTATGACGAGTACGCGGTCGAGGCCGCGATCGCGCTCAAGGACGCCGCCGGCGCGGGCGAGACCGTGGCGGTCGCATTCGGTGATGACAGCGTGCAGGAGACGCTCCGCACCACGCTCGCGATGGGGATTGATCGCGCGATGCACCTGCAAGGTGCGCCATCGACCGACGGTCTCGCGAATGCGCGGGTGATCGCGGCCGCGCTCAAGGACGGCGGCTTCGACATGATCCTCTTCGGCAAGCTTGCCGTCGACGACTATGCCCAGCAGACCGGGCCGATGGTGGCCGAGTTGCTTGGGCTTCCTTGTGCATCTGCGGTGACATCGTTGAAGGTTGACGGTGGTGCGGCGTCGGTCGAGCGCGAGATCGAGGGCGGCACCGAATCGGCGTCGTGTGCGTTGCCGGCGGTGTTCACCTGCGACAAGGGACTCAACAATCCGCGGTTGCCCTCGCTCAAGGGGATCATGGCGGCGAAGAAGAAGCCGCTCGACATCACGCCGGTGACGGTGGGCGATGCGCAGGCGACGCTGGTCGGTCTGGCGATGCCGCCGGAGCGTCCGGCCGGTCGCATTGTCGGTGAGGGTGCCGCGGCAGTTCCGGCGCTCATCGAGGCGCTCACTTCCGA
>JBBSPX010000098.1:0-9645 GCA_038258395.1 Gemmatimonadales bacterium
ACGCCGCTAACCGGAGACTCAGATCATGCCCCGCAACTTGCTGCTCGCCTCGCTCCTGCTGGCCCTGGGCTGCAGTGCTGGCCAACCCAAGGCCGACCTGGTTCTGTTCGGCCCGGTATGGACCGGCGATCCCGGGACACCAACTGCTGCGGCCGTGGCCGTGCGGGGCGATCGCATCGTGGCGGTCGGAGACTCCACCACGATCGCGGCCCAGGTCGGCGCCGAAACCGAGGTGATCCATACCACCGGCATGATTGCGCCGGGCTTCGCCGATGGGCACATCCACCTACTGGACGGCGGTCTTCAACTCGCCTCGGTCGACCTGCGCGATGCACAGACTCCGGAGGAGTTCATCCACCGGATCGCTGCGTTCGCCAAGACTCAGGCGACGGGAGCCTGGATCCTCGGTGGGACGTGGGACCATGAGAATTGGGGCGGCGAACTTCCGACACGCCAATGGATCGATTCGGTGACGCCCGAGAATCCCGTCTTCGTGCAACGGCTCGACGGACACATGGCGGTCGCCAATACCGAGGCACTTCGGCTGGCGGGCCTGGATCGCTCGCTGGCACCGATTCCCGGCGGCACGATCATCCGGGATGCCGGCGGCGAACTTACCGGCCTGCTCAAGGACGAGGCGATGAATCCGGTCTTCGCCGTGATTCCGCCGCCGTCGCCCGCTCAGGCCGATTCGGCCGTCGCGGCGGCGATGCGCCATGCCAATAGCCGGGGTCTCGTGGCCGCCTCGGCGGTCTCCGCCGGACTCGAGATCGCTGCAACCCGCCGGCTCCGTGCCGCGGGCATGCAGACGATGCGGCTCAGCTTCTATCCGCCACTCGGCATGTGGCGATCGGTGGCCGATTCGGTTGCGGCACACGGCCCGGGAGACGAGTGGATCCGAGTCGCCGGCGTGAAAGGGTTCGTCGATGGGTCACTCGGCTCGACGACGGCGTTGTTCTTCGCGACCTATCTCGATGATCCCTCAAGCCATGGCCTCATGGTCACGCCAGTCGATTCGCTTCGCCGCTGGATCATCGCAGCCGACTCGGTCGGACTGCAGGTCGTGGTCCACGCGATCGGTGACAGCGCCAACGCGATTCTCCTCGACGACTACGAGGCGGCGATCGCCGCAAATGGGCCGCGGGATCGTCGGTTCCGGATCGAGCACGCGCAGCACCTTCGTACCCAGGAAATTGCCCGCATGGTGCGCGACAGCGTTATCGGGTCGATGCAACCGTACCACGCCGCCGACGACGGCCGCTGGGCGGCCAAGCGGGTCCGTCCCGAGGTGCTCAAGGGAACCTACGCCTTCCGGTCCATCCTCGATGCCGGCGGGCGTCTGGCATTTGGCTCAGACTGGTACGTCGCGCCGCTCGATCCGCTCTTCGGGATTTGGGCGGCGGTGTCGCGGGAGACGCTCGACGGTGCCAACCCGGATGGCTGGTACCCGGAGCAGCGGATCACCGTCGATGAGGCCATCACGGCGTACACCGCGGGCAATGCCTACGCCACCTTCGGCGAGGCCGATCGCGGGGTGATCAAGGCTGGCATGCTCGCGGATCTGGTTGTGATCGACCGCGATCTGCGAGCGATTCCGGCTCATCAGATCCGCGACGCGGCCATCGAGGCGACCGTGGTGGGGGGCAAGGTGGTGTATCGCCGTTCTGACGGGGGCCGGTAGCGGTTCCCCTTCCGGATCCGGAGCGGGATGGGCATCTTTTTCCCATGGCTACCAAGACTTCTCCCCGTCAGCGGACCGCGCCTCGCCTCGAGAAGGCCGAGCTCCTCGATCTCTATCGCGTGATGTACCTCTCGCGCCGGTTGGACGACAAGGAGATCCAGCTCAAGCGCCAGAACAAGATCTTCTTCCAGATCAGTGGCGCGGGCCACGAGGCGGTCCTCGCGGCCGCCGCCCGCGTCTTCCGGTCCGCCCACGACTGGTTCTACCTCTACTATCGCGACCGCGCGCTCTGCCTCGGGCTGGGCATGACCGCCACGGAGCAGCTGCTTTCCGCCGTCGCGGCGGCCGAAGATCCGAACTCGGGTGGTCGACAGATGCCGTCGCATTGGGGGCACAAGGACCTCAACATCGTCTCGACCTCTTCGCCCACCGGCACCCAGTTCCTGCAGGCGGTCGGCGCGGCCGAGACCTGGCTCCGTGCGTCTCAAGACGACCGGCTGGCCGAGTACAGTCAGGGCGACGAGGTGATCCTCTGCACCACGGGTGATGGCACGACCAGTCAGGGCGAGTTCTGGGAGGCGCTCAATACGGCGTCAAACCTGAAGCTGCCGGTGGTGTTCCTGGTCGAGGACAACGGCTACGCGATCTCGGTGCCGGTCGAGGTGAACACCGCCGGTGGGTCGATCAGCAAGCTGGTGCGCTCGTTCCCAGGATTGCTGGTCGAGGAGGTCGATGGGTGCGATCCGATCGCCTCGATGGCCGCGCTCCAGAAGGCGCACGACTACGCGCGCCAGCGGAAGGGACCGGCATTGGTCCATGCGCACGTGATCCGACCCTACTCGCACTCGCTCTCCGACGACGAGGTGCACTATCGCACCACGGAGGAGCGCGAGGCCGATGCGGCGCGCGATCCGATCAGCAATTTTCCCACCTGGCTGATCGCCGAAGGGATGGCGACCGAGTCTGAACTCGAATTGATCCGGACCCAGGTCGACGAGGAAGTCGAGATCGCGACGGACATCGCGCTCGCTGCTCCCCAGCCGGCCCTCGAGTCGGTCTACGACTATGTCTACTCGCCCGACGTCGATCCGACCGCCGAGCAGTTCGATACCGAGGACGATCCGCAGTCGAGTGGCGACCCGACCACCATGGTCGACCTGCTCAACAGTTGCTTGCGTGACGAGATGGCGCGCGATCCCCGCATCGTCATGTTCGGCGAGGATGTCGCCGACTGCTCCCGTGAGGAGAGTCGCGACGCGGTGAAGGGCAAGGGGGGGGTCTTCAAGGTCACGTGGGGGCTGCAGAAGCAGTTCGGCGGCAACCGCGTCTACAACTCGCCGCTCGCCGAAGCGAACATCATCGGCCGTGCGATCGGCATGGCGACTCGCGGACTCAAGCCCGTGGTCGAGATCCAGTTCTTCGACTACATCTGGCCGGCCTACATGCAGATGCGCAGCGAATTGGCGCTCATGCGCTGGCGCTCGAACAACACGTTCAGTGCGCCGGTCGTCGTTCGGACCACCTATGGCGGCTACCTGAAGGGTGGCTCCATTTATCACTCGCAGACCGGCGCCGCGATCTTCACCGGTGTCCCGGGGATCCGGGTGATCTGTCCGAGCACGGCACTCGACGCCGCCGGCCTGCTGCGCACCGCGATTCGATGTGAGGACCCCGTCCTCTTCCTCGAGCACAAGCATCTCTATCGACAGACGTACAACAAGGGCGCCTATCCGGGGCCCAACTTCATGATCCCGTTCGGCAAGGCCAAGGTCGTGCGTGAGGGGACCGACGCGACCGTGATCACCTACGGCGCGGTGGTGCAGCGGACGATCCAGGCTGCCAAGGATCTCGAGGAGGCCACCGGTCAGCGGGTCGAGGTGATCGACCTGCGCTCACTCAATCCGGTCGATTGGGAAACCATCGGCGACTCGGTCCGGAAGACCAATCGCGTGATCGTCGCCTACGAGGATTCGTTGTCGTGGGGGTACGGCTCGGAGATCGCCGCGAAGATTGCCGACGAACACTTCGCGTGGCTCGATGCGCCGGTCCGTCGCGTGGCCAGCACCGATACCTTCGTGGCCTATGCCACCGAGCTCGAGGATGTCATTCTGCCGCAGGTGGCAGATCTCAGGGCGGCGATGGAAGAGATCTTGAACTACTAGGATCAAGGATTAACGATTAAGGATGAACGATGAACGATGAACGATGAACGATGAAGGATGCGAGGTGGCATCCATCCTTGATCGTTGATCGTTCATCCTAGGACAGGCTCTCCCTCAGTTCCGTCGCCGCCTCGATCGCATGATCGACATCGCGCGATAGCGCGCGCGCCTGCTGGGTCGCATGCGTGAGATCGTTGCCCATGGCACCAATGCCCTTCTCCCGAAGTCGGAGGAGGTCGAACCGAATCCCCTGCATCGCCAGCGCCTGACTCTCGAATCCCGCGCGCATGTCGTCGCGCCGCCGAATCAGTTCATGGCAGGTTGCGCGCTGTCGCTCAAGGATGCTGACCTGCCGGTCTCGCTCCTCGCCTTCAGGCTTCTCCTGAAGACGCAGCATCTGCATGTCGATCCGGTGGATTTGGTCGTCACTGATGGACGCATCGAGACTTTGGAGGGTGAGCGCCATCTCGTGCGCCTTGGCGTACAGGTTCTCCACCGTCTCGGGCATCTCGGCCACGACCGCCTTGTCCGCATCGCTCAGGCGCGACATGAGCGACTGGATCGCCGCGCGATCGCCGTGGATCATCATCATCTGCTTGTGATACGTTCCGAGCTGGTCGGCACGCGGGGTGCCTGTCAGTCGACTTGGGCCCTTGGCAGAGACGGCATCCGGTGCGTCGGGGCGGTTCAGGATGTCGCGCCAGGTGTACCCGGCCTGCCACAGGTCAGCATACTTCTTGAACATCGAGAACGACATCCACGCGACCGGGAAGAGGAACCACGGCGTGTTGAGGCCGGTCATCATGTTGACCATGAAGAGGCCACCACCGACGGCCGCGGTCCGCGCGAACTCGGCGCGTGCCACACGAACCACCTTCGGCTCGCCGGTCTCGGGGAGCTCGACTTCGTTCTTCCGGCCACGGTGGCGATTGCGATCGGAGCGCATGGTGTCCCGCGGCAAGTTGCGGTCGCCGCGAGTCGGCCGATCGACCAAGGCCCGTGGTTCGCGCCGCGCCGGTGGGGCGGGCGCGGCGCGTTCGGCACGTTCCGGGGAGTTCGGTCGACCACCGATCGGCCGCCGGAGGCGATCGCGAGCAGGCGTGGTGGCCCGCTCGGCCGCCTTCCACCCCAAGCCGGTGGGACGATAGCCCGAGACATTCCGATTCTCGAGTGCCCGACGCAGCGCGTCAGCCGAGGCCCACCGATTCTCCGGATCCTTTTCCAGGCAGCGTGCCACGGCCAAGGAGAGGTCCTCGGGGACGTCACTGAACTTCTCGTGCAGCAGCGGGGCAGGCTCGGTGATGTGCTTCATCAGGATGCCCGCCACGGTGGGCGCATTGAACGGCAACTCGCCAGAAAGCATTTGGTAGGTGACGATCCCGAGCGAATAGAGATCGCTGCGACCATCGATATCGCTCTCGCCGGCCGCCTGCTCCGGCGACATGAACGACGGTGTGCCAATTGCCATCCCGGCACTGGTGAGGGTCGCACCGATCGTCCCCGACAGCGCCTTCGCGATGCCGAAGTCGGTCACCATCACCCGACCGCGCTGGCCCTCAAGCAGGATGTTGTCGGGCTTGATGTCGCGGTGCACGATCCCAACGCCATGTGCGGCCGAAAGGGCGTCGGCCGTTTCCTTCATGATGCGGCGCGCCTCATCGGCCGGCATGCGACCGCGGCGGCGGATCCGTGCCGCGAGGGATTCGCCCTCGATGAGACCCATGACGAAGTACACGACGCCATTGCCCTCGCCGACGTCGTGGATCGGCACGATGTGGGGATGGGAGAGGCGGGCGGCGGTCTGGGCCTCGCGCGTGAAGCGCTCACGAATCTCGCGCTGGAAGGCGAGTTCCGGTGGGAGCGCCTTGATCGCGACCCGGCGCTGCAAGCGCTCATCGCGCGCGCGGAAGACCACACCCATGCCGCCTCGCCCGATCTCGCCTTCGAGCGTATACGAGTCGCCGAGAGCGTCCCTGAGGAGAGTCGGTAGCTGAGATTGACCCGCGTCGGTCATCCGTGGTCCGGTTTGGAGGGCTGCTCGAGGTTACAACCCTCGAATCTGCACGGAGTTGACCGTGCGAGCAACGTGCCGGATGATACCTGCCGTGGGGGCAGGATCGCCACCGTTCGATCAGGAACGTCTGTGCCGCGTTGGCGGGATGCCCCGCCGATCAGGCAGGGTGCCCCCCGAATCGGGTGGCATGACCGATGCTCGTTAGTGGGCGACCCCCGGGATCGGTCCCCTGCCGTTCCCTTGACACACAGTAAGGAGTATCCGTGACCGACCGACTGACACTTCCGGTCCTTCCCCTCCGGGACGTGGTCCTGTTCCCCGGTGTCACCGCCCCGATCGGGGCCGGACGCCCGATGACCCTCAAGGCCATCGAGGCGGCCATGGCAACGCCAGAGAAGCTGGTCTTCGCCCTCTCGCAGCGCGAGAATGTCGAACAAGTGGCCACCGAAGGGCTCTACCGCGTGGGCACCATTGCGCGGATCGGCCAGATCCAGCGCGGGATGAGCGGGATGCAACTCCTCCTGCACGGAGAGCAGCGCGGCATGGCGCTCCAGGTCACCGAAGAGAACGGCCATCTGGTCGCGACCGTGCGCCAGATGGACGATCTGCCGGCAGTCGACGCCGCCGACCCGGGTTTCGAAGCGCTCCATAAGGAGCTCCGGGCCCGCGCAGCGGAGCTGGGCCAGAAGTCGGGGCTGCCGGAGGACGTGGTCCAGCAGGTATTGGAGGGAGTCGATGATGCCGGTCGATTCGCCGACCTTGTGGCCGGCTACCTCGACCTCGCTGCACCGCTGCGCCAGGAATTGCTCGAGACCCTCGCGGTCGACGAGCGACTCCGTCGGGTGCTGGTCCATGTGCAGCGCCAAATCGCCGTGCTCGACGCCCAGGAGGACATCAAGTCGCAGGTGCAGGAGGAGTTGGGTGAGCGGCAGCGCGAGGTGTACCTCCGCGAGCAGCTCAAGACCATCCGGCGCGAGCTGGGCGACGAGGACGATGGCACCGACACCGATGAGCTCGGCGAGCGGCTCGCGGCCCTCGACCTGCCGCCGGAGGCACGCAAGGAGGTCGATCGCGAGCTGGGCCGGCTTCGTCGGATTGGCCGGGAATCGATGGAGTCGCAGGTCATCCGGACCTTCCTCGAGAATGTGGCCGAATTGCCGTGGAACGATCGGGACGACGAACACTTCGATATTCCGGCGGCGCAGGCCGTTCTCGATGCGGATCACTACGCCCTGGGTGATGTGAAGGATCGTGTTCTCGAATTTCTCGCCGTGCGCTCCTTGCGCGCAAAGCTCGAAGCGGAGAGCGCGGCCGCCGAGCCCGACGCGTCGGCATCCACGGACGGCCAGCCGGAAGAAGCCTCGGCTGTCACCGACACCGACGAGTCACGGCGTCGCTCCCCCATCCTCCTCTTTGTCGGCCCTCCCGGGGTCGGCAAGACCTCGGTCGCCAAGAGCATCGCGCGGGCGATGGGGCGGAAGTACGTGCGCGTCTCGCTTGGCGGTGCACGCGATGAGGCCGATATCCGAGGCCATCGTCGCACCTACGTCGGGGCGATGCCCGGACGGATCATCAACGGCCTCAAGCAGGCCGGTAGCCGCAACCCGGTCTTCCTGCTCGACGAGGTCGACAAGCTCGGCATGTCGTTCCAGGGCGATCCGGCTTCGGCGCTGCTCGAGGTGCTCGATCCAGCCCAGAACGACTCGTTCACCGATCACTACCTCGGCATCCCGGTCGAGCTGAGCGAGGTGATGTTCATCGCCACGGCCAACGTGTTGCAGAACATTCCTGCACCGCTGCTCGACCGGATGGAGATCGTCGAGTTCTCCGGCTACATCGAGGCGGAGAAGGTGGCCATCGCCGAGCGGTATCTCGTGCCGAGGCAGGTCGCCGACAGCGGCCTGACTCCCGAACAGATCACGTTCAGTGGTCCGGCGTTGCTCGAACTGGTGCAGCGATACACCCGCGAATCCGGGGTGCGTCAGCTCGAGCGCGAAGTCGGCCGCGTGGCGCGGAAGGTCGCGCGTCGCATCGGGAGCGGCGAGATCGCGCGTGAGGATGTGACGCCCACGGTCGTACGCGCACTGCTCGGGCGGCCCAAGCTGCATCCCGAGGAGAAGAACCCCCATGACCTGGTCGGAACGGCCACCGGCATGTACTACACCCCGCAGGGGGGGGACATCATGTTCGTCGAAGCCTCGACGATGCGCGGCAAGGGTGAACTCGTGCTGACCGGTCAGCTCGGCGATGTCATGAAGGAATCGGCGCGCGCGGCCTGGACCTACGCACGCGCCCACGCCGCGGCGCTGCACATCGCCGAGGAACGGTTCGACCTCGACGTGCATATCCACGTGCCGGCGGGTGCGGTGCCGAAGGACGGCCCGAGTGCCGGCATCACGATGGCGACCGCGCTGATCTCGTCACTCTCGGGTCGGGAAGTGCGTCACGATATCGCCATGACCGGCGAGGTGACCCTGCGCGGCCGCGTCCTGCCGATCGGTGGCGTGAAGGAGAAGCTGCTCGGCGCCCTTCGCGCTGGGATCCGGCACGTGATCATCCCGCGGCTCAACGAGCCCGATCTCGACGATCTGCCCGAGGAGGCCCGCAAGCTGCTCGAGGTGCACCCGGTCGACGAACTCGGTGAGGTGCTCGCGCTGGCACTCAAGGATGTGCGGTACAGCGAAGGGAAGCTGCTCTTCGGCGACGAGAATCCACGGGATGTGGTGCCGCTCAGCAGCGGGTACCGGCACTAGGCTTTCTAGCCCATCTCCACCCGATTGCGGCCGGCACTCTTGGCGCGATAGAGTGCCTGGTCAGCCGCGGTGGCGACATCGACGGCACTCTGCCCGGACCCCGGAAAGGTGGCGACGCCGATGCTGACATGCATCTGGATGTCCGGGCCACCGCGACTCTTGATCGGTGCGCCCTCGAGCGCACTGCGCAGCTTCTCGGCAATCACCTTCCCGTTCGCCGGCGGGCAGCGACGCAGGATGATCCCGAACTCTTCCCCACCGTATCGTCCGATCAGGTCGGAACCCCTGACGCATCCGCGGAACACGCGGGCGACATGCATCAGGACCTGATCCCCTACCAGATGACCATAGGTGTCGTTGACACGCTTGAAGTGATCCAGATCGCACATCAGGAAGCAGATCGGTTCGCCATGCCGGCCGGCAAAGGCGATCGCATGTTCGAGCTCGGCCATCAGGGTGGCATGGTTGAGCACGCCCGTCAGGCCATCGCGGTGCACCAACTCGCGGATCCGGCGACCGCGCTCAGTTCGGGTGAGCACCACCTGCGTGAGGTGCGCGCGGTCGATCGGCTTCGCCAGGAAGTCATCGCCGCCGGCGCGGAGTCCCTCGAGCTCGTCGGCCACCGACTGCCGGGCCGTCAGGAACACGATCGGCACGAGTGCGAGGCGAGGATCCTGCCGCATCAGGCGGGCGAGCGCGTAGCCGTCGACGTCGGGGAGATCGACGTCGAGGAGCACCAGGTCGGGCGTCTCATTGGCCAGCGTGTCACGGGCGACCTGCGCGCTGCCACAGATCGACACGCGCGCATTGATCTGCCCGAGCCAGGTGGCGAAGAGTTGTGCCTGGCTCGGGTCGTCTTCGACCACGATCACGTGCGCGGGAGGTGCACCGATCGTTGCGAGGGCCCGCGCGTACTGAGACAGGCCACGTGGCAGCATCGCCGGGCCGAAGACGGCATCGACGCCGGCCGCGGCGGTCCGCAAGCGGTCGTACCGTTCGGCACGATCGGCCAGGACCACCGCCCGCGGACGGTCG
>JBBSPX010000099.1:0-9551 GCA_038258395.1 Gemmatimonadales bacterium
GACCGATCTGGATCTTCCCCTCCCGCTGGCTACTGTCGCGGCGATCGAGCGAGACTGGGCTGCCCTCGGCCGAGCTCGCGCTCGTCTCGTGGGCCGGCATGAGAGGCGTCGTCACCTTGGCCGCCGCATTCCTGATCCCCGCGGAGGCCGACGACCGGCAAGCCGTCATTTTTATCGCTGCGGTCGTGGCGATCGGCACCCTCGTCATCCAGGGTTTGACGCTGCCGATCCTGGCCCGACATTTGAGCGTGCAAGGACCGGATGCGCGCGAAGATGCACTCGAGCAGGCGGTGCTCACCGAGCATGCCGTCTCAGCAGGGCTCAACGAACTGGAGGAACACCCCGGTGAGGCCGAGGCGCTGTTGGACCAACTGCGTCAGGAGGCCAGGCGCCGGACCAATCGGATGTGGGAGCGAGTCGGGCCCCGCGGGGCCGACTACAGCGAAACCCCCAGTGACGCCTACCGACGCGTACGAGTGGCCATGATGGCCGCCGAGCGGGCCGAATTGGTGCGGTTGCGAGATCGAGGAGCCACCGAACACGATCTCTTGGGACGTCTCTTGGAGCATCTCGACATCGAGGAGTCGGTGTTGGACCTTTCAGACGACGATCGCCGTGACGAGGAGCGAGGATCGGCCCTGCGGCCTCCGGCGGCACTCGAGGGTGGATGTGAACACCTGCGCGGCGCGCCGGATCACCGGGAGCCAACGTCCCTGTTGTGCGTGCAGTGCGAAGACGAAGGGATCGCATCGGTCCATCTGCGCAAGTGCATGGAATGTGGATTCGTCGGGTGCTGCGACTCTTCCGTCGGTCGACACTCCACCCAGCACTTCCGGGAGACAGCCCACCCCGTGATGGAGAGTTTTGAGACGGGCGAGGCGTGGCGCTGGTGCTACGTCGATGGCGAAACAGGCTGATCCTGTCCCCCGATCTGCCTACTTCTGGTAGCGGGGCCGCGGTTGATCGCGCTGTTGGCTGAACTCGCCGCCCGCGCGGCCACCGTAGGGACGTCCGTGGTCGGCAAACTCCTCGCGGGTGTAGGTCATCGTCCACCCCCCGATCTCTATTCTCGACCCGGTCCGCAACACCTGTTCGCCGGTGATCCTCACGCCGTTGACCTTGATGAGGGTGTCTGTGCCGTGAGCGACCAGCACGTATTCGTCGTTGTCGTCGCGGCGGACCTCAGCCTGCTGCGGGTCGACGCCTTCGAGCCGCAGATCGCAGCCCTCGTCGCTGCCGATCGTGTTGCCGCTGCGCTTGAGGTAGTAGACCCGCCGCGCATCTCCAGATTGAGCGGCTTCGCCCATCGCGAATACGAGCCGAGGGCTGCCGCCGCCGCTCGGGTCGTGAGTCGTGGTGGGTCGCCGTCGCGACCAGCGGAAGGTTGGCGCAATGGGCCACGGTGTCGGGGGCGGCAAGAAGCTCCCCTGTGTGCCCCGTCCCCCGCCGACGGATCCCCGCAATCCGGCGGCCGCCTTGAAGTCATCGATCCTGATGTGCCTTGAACGGGTCGCCAGACGAGTGACGACTCCGGCTTTGACGTCACCGATGGTCACGATGGGGCCATCGGAGCCGGCTAGGGAGAGGCTCAGTCCTTGCTCCGCGAGGGCAGCCGCAATGGACCGCGCCTCGCGGAGCGAAGAACCGGATGACATCGCTCCTACATCGTCACAGCGGACCTCAAGGTGTCGGCCGTTGCCGGTGACAGTGCCAGATAGCTGCTGACCTGGTCCATTGTCTCCGTCGGGTCGATCCACGGAGAAGGCGAGGTCAGCCTCGATGTTGAAGCGAAAGGGCATCGGTCATCAGCCTCGCATCGGGTCGGAGCCTGCTGACTCATCGTCACTGGTGGTGATCCGGATGGTGCCATTCACCTTCCATGTCGCCCGCGGGGCGTCCGGGCCGGTGTCGCGAGGCACCTCGACGGCCATGTCGACGAAGCTGTAGTTGATCGCAGCGCCACGTCCGGTGAGGTACGCCCAGAGGTCCTGCCCCAAGTCGGTCCAACTGACATCCTTGCCCTCGCGGCCCGCGGGGGTGGCGTGTTCGTCCTGCATGCTCATGTGCTCTCCTTGGATGAAGTGATGAGGTGCGTCGCCGAACGCATAGACGTCGGCGTCTTTACGGCCTTTCTAGGATAGGGCGAAGCACTCACGGGAAGGCGCGGGGGTACTTTGAGTATCGAAAGGGATGACAGGTACAATGCGCGACCCTATGTCGAGTATCCCGTGCGCCTACTGTGCCCTCGGCTCACGCGCGGATGCCGGGCATCGCACGTTAGCGTTCGGCCATGATCACTCTTGTGTTGGCATCCGCTTCTACCGGGCGACGAGGGACGCTGCGTCGGGCGGGCGTCGATCCGCGCGTGGTTGTCTCCGAGGTCGACGAAGAAGCGGTCATCGCACGACTTGAGGACAACCGCGATCCCCTCACGGCCCACGAGATCGCCTTGGTCCTTGCGCAAGCCAAATGTCGCGATGTCCTGGGCACGTTGGATCCCTCGGACCCGGCCCACCTCGTGTTGGGCTGCGACTCGGTGTTGGAGTTCGACGGCGTGGTCCACGGCAAACCGCATACCGCACTCGCCGCCCGGACGCGCTGGCTCGCCATGCGCGGCTCCAGCGGTGTGTTGCACAGCGGGCATTGGCTGATCGATCGCCGCGACCGAAGCGACCTGCGTGAGTGCGGCGACGTGGCCTCGACGACGGTCCACTTCGCGGATCTCGACGAGGCAGAGATCGACGCCTACGTGGCCACGGGCGAACCTGCGCACGTCGCCGGGGCCTTCACGGTCGATGGCCTGGGCGGTCCCTACGTCACGAGCATCGAGGGTGACCATCACGCCGTCGTGGGCGTCAGCCTTCCGCTCGTGCGCAACCTGCTGAGGGAAGAGTTTTCGATCGCGTGGCATGAGTTGCGCCCCGACCCGACGACGGCAGCCCCGCTTTCGTGAGCGTGTCCAGCGGTGGAGTCGAGACGCTCTATACCGGAGGGATGCCGCGGCGGCGAGTCGAGAAATGACGCTCGCGGTGGGCGGCGTAGCGCAGCCGGTGGAGCAATTCGTCGCGCAAGTCCTCGGCCTCGATCACCCCATCGATCACCAGGTCCGCGGCGAGACGCTCCAAATCGACGTCCTCGAGATATTCAGCCCGTCGCTGTTCCACGAATCGGGCTCGCTCCCCCGCGTCCTCGATCTGGGCGATCCTGGCGGCATACACGGCATTGACCGCAGCCTCCGGTCCCATCACCGCGATCCGCGCAGTGGGCAACGCCAGCGTGACATCGGGGCCGAACCCGGGGCCGGCCATCGCATAGAGCCCGGCGCCGTAGGCCTTGCGCAGCACCACACACATCTGCGGCACGGTCGCCTCCGCGACAGCGCTGACCATCTTGGCTCCGTGCCGGATGATGCCGCCACGCTCGACCTCGGAGCCGATCATGAAACCGGGCACGTCGGTGAGATAGATCAGCGGTATGCCGTAGGCGTCACAGAGCCAAATGAATCTCGCCGCCTTATCAGCCGAGTCGGCAAAGAGCACCCCGCCTTTAACGGCAGAGTTGTTTGCGATCAGCCCCACACTCTCTCCGCCGAGTCGCGCTAAACCGATGACCAACTCGGGGGCAAAGAGTTCTTTGATTTCTAAGAAGCTCTCGTCGTCCACCAGGCCGTCGATGACCTCGTGCACATCGAAGGGCACGGACTCCACCTCGGGGATGGTGCTTCGAGTCAGCGTGCCAGAAGGTTGGTCGCTCGAATAGCGCGGGGTCGGACTCGCCCAGCTGTCGGGCATATAGGAGAAATAGACCTTGGCGAGCTCGATGGCCTCCGTGTCGTCGCCCGCCAACATGTCGCCGACCCCCGAGACGGTGCAGTGCATCCGGGCACCGCCCATTTCCTCCAGCGAGACCGTCTCGCCGACCACCATCTCGGCCATCCGGGGGCTGCCCAGATACATCGACGCGTTGCCCTCGACCATGATGATGACGTCGGTGAAGCTGGGGATATAGGCCCCACCGGCCGCCGAGGGACCAAAGAGACAGCACATCTGCGGCACCTTGCCGCTGAGCGCGACTTGGTTGTGAAAGATCCTCCCGGCGCCACGTCGCCCTGGAAAGAGTTGCACCTGGTCGGTGATCCTGGCCCCGGCCGAGTCGACGAACCAAAAGATCGGCAGCTCCTCACGCAGCGCACTCTCGGTGGCTCGGATGATCTTCTCAACCGTGCGGGCGCCCCACGATCCCGCCTTGACCGTCGGATCGTTGGCAACCACGATCGCCGGCCGCCCATCGACTTCACCTCGCCCGGTGACGACACCGTCCGCGGGTAGGCCCGCCGCGGTCGCGTTGGCGTACCGCCCATCCTCGACGAAGGTGTCTTCATCGAAGAGGAGGTCGATCCGCTCGCGCACGGCCAACTTGCCCTGGGCATCCAGTTTGGCTCGGCCCGCGGCGCTGGGCTCTGCGGTTGCTCGATACGCAGCCTGCAGCCGAGCTCGCAGATCTGCCACCCGTGGGTCACCTTTCTGGCGAGCATCGGACGGGCGCTCGCCCGGCTGGAGCTCGCCTGGTTGGAGCTCACCTGACTGGAGCTCGCCCGGCTGGAGCTCGCCCGGCTGGAGCTCGCTCACGCCGGCAACCCGAGTCCGCGCGCGATCAGCATCCGCTGTACTTCCGAGGTGCCCTCACCGATCTCCAAGATCTTGGCGTCGCGATAGAAACGCGCAACGGGGTATTCCTCCATGAATCCGTTACCCCCGAAGACTTGCGTCGCGATGCGCGTGGCACTCATCGCCGCCTCGGTCGAATACAACTTGGCGATGGCGGCCGCCTGCTTGACTTCGGCCACGCTGCGCCGCCCGGCCTCGCTTTCGTCCTTGAGCCAGGCCGCCTTGTACGTCAGCAGGCGAGCCGACTCGACCATCACCGCGAGATCGGCGATCTGGAAGGAGATGCCTTGGTTGGCGCCGATCGGCCGACCGAAGGCGATCCGGCTCGTGCTGTATGCCGTCGCTTCCTCCAGCATTCGTTGTGCGCACCCGAGGGCGAGCGCCGAGATCGCGATGCGACCGTCGTCCAGGGTTTTCAAGAACTGCTTGAAACCCTCGCCCCGGTTGCCGAGCAGGTTGGCCTCAGGCACCTGGACGCGCTCGAACGTCAGTCCGTGCGTGTCGCTGATGTGCCAACCAAGTTTGCGATATGGCGGTTCAACGATAAAGCCAGGAGTGCCGCTCGGCACCAGGATGGCGCTGATCTCCGGCTTGCCCTCAGCGCTTTCGCCCGTCTTGGCCGTCACCGCCACCACCGAGGTGATGTCGGTGCCGGAGTTCGTGATGAAGGCCTTGGAGCCGTTGATCGTCCAGTGATCCTGCGCCAGAGTGGCGCGGGTCCTGGTCGCCGCGGCGTCGGAACCGGCCTCGGGCTCGGTCAGGCCGAAACCGGCGAGGGCACGACCGGCGATCAGGTCGGGCAGCCAGCGTTCCTTTTGCTCTTGAGTGCCGTACGTCAAGATCGGGTTGATCCCGAGGCCGACTCCCGCCGACAGCGTGATGCCGATCGACTGGTCCACCCGGCCGAGCTCTTCGATGGCCACACACAGAAAGGTGAAACCGCCCTCGTCCAGCCCCGCTCCGCCGAACTCCTCGGGCGCGTGCAGGCCGAACAGACCCAACTCCCCCATCGCCGGCACGATCTCGGTCGGGAAGTGGGCCGTTCGATCCCACTGCCCAACGTGCGGCTCGATCTGCTCCGTGGCGAAGTCTCTCACCAGGGCTCGGAAGTCCTCGTGATCGCGGCTGAGTTCGAACATCGGCGGCCGACCTCTCTGCGGTGCCAGCACCGCTGCTTGACGTTTACGTTAACGTAAAGCAAGATCGTCTCCATGACAAGCCAGGGTCCATGGACGATTGCGGAGATGGCCGACGACTTCGACGTCACTCATCGAGCCCTGCGACACTACGAACATCTCGGCTTGCTCTCCCCGGATCGGGTCGGACCCGGTGGCAACACTCGCCGATATCTGCGCCGTGATCGCACCCGGTTATCGTTGATCTTGCGCGGTCGACGGCTCGGCTTCCCGTTGGAAGAGATCGGCACCATTATCGACATGTATGACGAGCAGCCCGGCGAGATCGGCCAGTTGCAGTATCTGTTGTCCCAGATCGGCGATCGTCGCGGTGACCTGGAACGCCGCCGGGCCGACATCGACAAGTCGTTGGAGGAGTTGGCCGACCTCGAGCAGCGCTGCCGCGACGATCTCGCGACGCGTTCGCAGCCGTAACGTGGAGCAGAGCCACCAGGCATATGCCGTACTAAGGTGACCGTCATGCCGATCAGCAAGGTCCTCATTGCCAACCGCGGCGAAATCGCAGTGCGGATCGCGCGCGCCTGCACCGACGCCGGAATCGTGTCGGTGGCGGTGTATGCAGACCCGGACCGCAACGCACTCCACGTCAAGATCGCCGATGAGGCCTACGCGCTCGGCGGCAGCACTCCCGGTGAGTCCTATCTGGTGCAGGACAAGATCATCGAGGTTGCCAAGCAAGCCGGCGTCGACGCGATCCACCCCGGATACGGCTTCCTGTCCGAGAACGCGACCTTTGCCCAGGCCGTGCTGGACGCCGACCTCGTCTGGATCGGCCCTCCGCCGCCGGCCATCGATTCCCTTGGCGACAAGGTCAAGGCGCGGCACATCGCGATGGCCGCAGGCGCTCCGTTGGTGCCCGGCACCAAGGACCCGGTGCCGGACGCCGACGCGGTGGTGGACTTCGCGCAAGAGCACGGGCTTCCGGTGGCCATCAAAGCAGCGTTCGGCGGTGGTGGTCGCGGCATGCGAGTCGCCCGCACCATCGAAGAAATCCCCGACATGTTCGAGGCCGCAGTTCGTGAGGCCGAAGGCGCCTTCGGTCGCGGCGAGTGCTTCGTCGAGCGCTACCTGGACAAGCCCCGGCACGTCGAGACGCAGTGCCTGGCCGACGCCCACGGCAACGTCGCCGTCGTCTCCACTCGCGATTGCTCGTTGCAACGCCGACACCAAAAGCTGGTCGAAGAGGCTCCGGCGCCGTTCCTGAGTGAAGCCCAGGTCGAGGAGTTGGTGTCCGCTTCGGAGGCCATCCTGACCGAGGCCAAGTACGTCGGTGCCGGGACCGTGGAGTTCTTGGTGGGCGTGGACGGCACCATCTCCTTCTTGGAGGTCAACACCCGGCTGCAGGTCGAGCACCCGGTCTCCGAAGAGATCACCGGCGTCGACCTGGTGCGCGAGCAGATCCGGATTGCCGACGGCGAGGAGTTGACGTTCACGTCGCTGCCACCGGCGCGGGGACACAGCATCGAGTTCCGGATCAACGGCGAGGACCCGGGTCGCGATTTCATGCCGGCCCCGGGCAGCGTCCTGACCTACCGCACCCCCAGCGGCCCCGGCGTTCGGGTGGACTCCGGCGTCGAGGAGGGCGACGTCATCTCCGGCGCTTTCGACTCGATGCTGGCCAAACTCATCATCACCGGCGCCGACCGGCCGCAGGCGCTAGCCCGAGCCCGCCGCGCCCTGGGTGAGTTCGTGATCGAGGGCATGCCGACCGCCCTCACCTTTCACCGTGTCGTCGTCACCGATCCCGCCTTTGCCCCGCCGCCCGGCGAGGACTTCTCGGTGCACACCCGGTGGATCGAGACCGAGTTCGACAACACCATCGAGGCCTACTCCGGGCCCACCGCAGACTCAGCGGAAGGTTCCGCCGAGCGGAGCGACATCGTGATGGAGGTCGACGGCAAGCGACTGACCGTCTCCGTGCCTGCCGGACTATCGCTGGGGGGCGGATCGGGTTCTGGGTCAGGTGGTCGATCGAAAGCGCCCCGACGCACCAAGCGCGGCTCCGCAACGACGGCGGCATCGGGTGATTCGGTGACCGCTCCAATGCAGGGCACGGTGGTCAAAGTGGTCGTGACAGAAGGCGACGAGGTGTCCGAGGGCGACGTGGTGCTGGTCATCGAAGCCATGAAGATGGAGCAGCCGATCAAGGCGCATAAGTCGGGCACGGTCAGTGGGCTGAAGGCCGAAGTCGGTCAGACCGTCACCAACGGCGCCGTTATTTGTGAGCTGACCGGCTGATCTCTATTCCGCCATCGAGTGCAACTGCCGGGCGGCTTCGGCGATAGATCCGGAGAGGGAGGGATACACCGTGAAGGTCGACGCGAACTGATCGACACTCAATTGTGACGCGACGGCCAATGAGATCGGGAAGATCAACTCGCTCGCTCGGGGTGAGACGACCACCCCGCCCACAATGGTGTCTCCGCCTTTACGCGCGAAGATCTTCACGAATCCGCCCTTGAGGTTCTGCATTTTAGCGCGAGGGTTCTTCGTCAGGGGCAGCATCACGGCCCGAGCATCCACGCGGCCGGAGTCAATGTCCTCTTGACTGACTCCCACGGTAGCGATCTCAGGGTCGGTGAAGATATTCGAGCTCACCCGGCCCAGCGATAGGGGTGCGACCGCATCGCCCAACGCATGGGCGATAGCAATGCGGCCTTGCATGGCCGCAACGGAAGCCAACGGCAAGACCCCTGTGCAGTCCCCAGCGGCATAGATGCCTGGCACGCTCGTCCGTGACACGCGATCGACCTCGATGTGCCCTGTCTCGGTGAGTTCGACGCCCGCCTCGGCCAAACCTATGTCTTCGGTGTTCGGCCACGATCCCACCGCGAGCAACGCATGGCTGCCGTGCACTTCGCGGCCATCCTCGAGAGTGACCAACACGCCACCCTCGGTGCGCTCAACCGAAGCCATCCGGGAGCGGTTCAGCACCGTCATACCTCGGCTTCTGAACACGTCTTCCAACAGGGTTGCGGCATCCTCGTCCTGTCCAGGCAGCACGCGGTCGCGCGATGACACGAGTGTCACCTGAGAGCCCAAACCGAGATAGGCGTGGGCCAGCTCGGCACCGGTCACCCCAGAGCCGATGACGATCAGGCGCTCAGGCAATTCGGTCAGGGAGTAAATCTGCTGCCACGTGAGAATGCGCTCGCCATCGGGTGTCGCGGTGTCCATCGTTCGCGGGCGAGCACCGGTGGCGAGCAAAATGACGTCGGCGTCCAGGTGGCGATCATCCACGTCGACGCACCGGCGATCTTGCACCACGGCGGTACCGGTCATGATCTCCACGCCGGCCTCTTCGAGACGCTCCGAGATGTCCGCGCTCTGCGCCTTGGCCAGGCTCATCACTCGAGTGTTGATGTCGTCGACGTGAGCGGTGACGCCCTGGTTTTCCGGGGCGCCGTCAAACTGGACGCCGATCCGCCGAGCAGCGGTGAACCGGTCCATGAAGTCGGCGGTGGCGATCAGTGCCTTGCTGGGCACGCAGTCCGTCAAGACCGCCGCCCCTCCAATCCCCTCTCGCTCGACGAGCGTGACCTGGCAGCCCAGATGCGCTGCGGTCAACGCGGCTTCGTACCCCCCGGGTCCGCTGCCGATGACGATGGCCTTGGGCTGACTAGTGCTCACCTCGCCATCCAACCATCGCTACGCTGAGCCGGTGACTCACGCCCCCCACCCCGCCTCC
>JBBSPX010000100.1:0-9394 GCA_038258395.1 Gemmatimonadales bacterium
CCGATGATCAGCGTGTCGACCGGACCGGGCATCGGTTCGGGATCGCGGAGCAGCGGCGATCCCGATCGACCGAGGCAGCCCGAGTAGACGATGCGGTGCGAGCCTCCCTCGCCAGTGCGGAGCTCGATCGATGCCGACCCGAGCGTGTGACCGGCGTCGGCGAACTCGAAGACCAGGTTGCGGCGCAGGTGAACCGCGCGTCGGTAGGGCTGACCGACCGTGAGCGCTTGAGCGGCCACCACATCGGCGAGCGAGTAGACCGCTTCGCCGCCGCTGAGCTCGTGGCCGAGTGCCGTCTCGGTGTGGAGCACTGCGGCGAGGTCACGGGTGGCGGGGGTCGCGTAGACCGTCCCGGTGAAGCCGTGGCGAACGAGTTGCGGCACGCGACCGGCGTAGGCGAGTCCTGCCTGCGAGAGGAGGACGGCATTGACCCGAGTCGGATCGAGGGGAAGTTCCCGGTTCTTCTCGTCGGCACCGGCGCCACCCTCGAAGAGGCCGGCGTCGAGCAGGACCCGGGCGCCGGCGGCCTCGAGGAGGATCATCGATCCCGAGGCGGTGGCGGCGCCACCGAAGAATGTCAGCGTGCGAGGTGAGCTCATGACGTTCCGAAGGTTCGATCGCCCGCGTCGCCGAGGCCGGGCAGGATATAGCCATTCGCGTTGAGTTCGCGATCGAGAGCTGCTGTGAGGATCGGGACGTCCGGGTGATCTCGGCGGATGCGTTCGACCCCTTCGGGGGCCGCGACGAGGCAGCAGAGCAACATCCGGACGGTTCCGGCCTCCTTGAGGCGGGTGATCGCTGCGGCAGCTGAGCCACCGGTGGCGAGCATCGGGTCGAGCACCAGTACGTCGTGATCGGCGATCGGTTCCGGCACCTTGAAGTAATATGACACCGGTTGGAGCGAGTCATGGTCCCGGAAGAGCCCGATGTGACCGATCACCGCGTCGGGGAGCACGTCGCGGAAGCCCTCGACCATGCCGAGTCCGGCGCGGAGGATTGGCATCAGGGCGATCGGCCGAGCGAGTTGGCGGCCGGTCATCGTCTCGAGCGGCGTGGTCACCGTGATGGGTCTGGTTTCCAGATGCTGGGTGGCGGGCCAGGTCATCAGGGCGGCGAGTTCGCGGACCGTCCGGGCGAACGCGGCCGGCGGGGTGGCGGTGTCCCGGAGGATGGCCAGCTTGTGATCGATCAGCGGGTGGTCGAGGACGGTGAGCGGCATCCGGAATAGTAAGGCTCTTAGGGGCGACCGTCCTTTGGGGCGACCGTCAGGTCGACCGGCGCGACCAACGAAGCGCCTTCATAAGGTCGATCGGCACGACCAATGACTCCCCGCTGCGCGACCAATGGACGGCCGGATACTCTCGTCCCTCCATATACTATCCATCATGGAATCCTCTGTTCCGACCCCTGCCCCCTATGCGACCCGCCTGACCGGTGTCTGGGCCGAGCAGATGCCGCGCACCCGAGCGATGGGGGTGACCTTGGCGGTGCTCGACGAGGTCCAGTTGGAGATCCGGATGCCGATGGGGCCGAACCTCAACCACACGGGGACGGTCTTCGGCGGATCGGTGTCGGCGTTGGCGACGCTCGCGGGTTGGAGTGCGGTGTGGCTGCTGCTGGTTGAGGCCGGAGTGGAGGCCCACACGGTAATTCAGGACTCCAGCATCCGGTACACCAACCCGGGTCTGACCGACGTTGTGGCCCGGGTCATTCGGCCCGGGCCAATTGAGGTCGAGCGGTTCCTGACGATGCTTGCGCGACGGGGGCGAGGCCGGATCGGGGTCGCAGTGACGGTGAGTGACGAGGCGGGGCAGGTGGTGGCGGCATTCGAGGGGCGGTATGTGGCGCATACGTGAATCTTTAGGATCGACCGCGTTAGGATCGACCGTCAGGTCGATCGGCACGGCCCATGACGCGCTGCCACCCGACCAATGAGGGTGAGTTTAGGAGCGACCGTGAGGTCGCTCGGCAAGACCAATGACGGTGGGCCCGAGAAACGAGAAACGTGATGTCCGATGATGAAAAACTGGTGGTCGTCTACACCGGCACCGATTCGGTGGAGCTGATCATGGCGAAGCTCGCGCTCGACGGCGAGGGCATACGGTATGTATCGGGAGGCGAGGGGGTCCAGGATCTCTTCGGGATCGGCCGTCTGCTTGGTGGGTTCAATCATATTACCGGTCCGGTCAAGTTGCGCGTCACGCCAGAGGACGCGCCGCTCGCGCTTGAAGTGATCCGCGAGATGCTGGAGGGGAGTGAAGACGATGTGGCGGCCCAATAGATCCCTCCATCCCACCACCCCAGGAATCACCCCAATGAAGCGCCTTCCCAACATTGTCGCCGCACTTCTTCTTCTGGTCGGCGTGCTGCCGGCGCAGCGACCCGATCCGCGCATTGCGCGCCTCAACGCCTACTTGCACGCCGTCGCCGACCTCGGGCAGGTGAACGGCAGCGTGCTGGTGGCGGAGCAGGGGAAGATCCTGGTCGACACGGCGTTCGGATTCGCCAACTTCGAGTTGGGCGTCCGGAACACGCCCGACACCCGCTTCCGCGTGGCGTCGGTGACCAAGCAGTTTTCGGCGCTCGCCACGATGATGCTGGCCCAGGACGGTGTGCTCCGGCTCGATGATCCGATCACCAAGTACGTCGACTCGTTGCCGGCATCGTGGAGCCGAATAACGATTCACCACCTGCTCCGTCACACCTCTGGGATCTCCGACTACGAATCGTGGTTCGGCGGCTATTCGACGCAGGCGTACTCCGATTTCATGTCGTCGGCACACGCGCCGGAGCGCATCGTGCAATACGCGCGCACGTTTCCGCTCGACTTCGAGCCCGGCACACGGTTCAATTACAGCAATACGGCCTACGTCATCTTGGGACTGGTGATCGAGCGCGCGAGCGGGATGCCGTTCGATGCGTTCCTCCAGAAGCGCATCCATGTACCACTGGGCATGACGCTCAGCGCCCAGGATCGTTCCGATGTGCTGATCCCGAATCGCGCCGAAGGCTATCAGTTGCTGCCCGGCACGATGCCTCGTGGGTACTACGCGGGGCTGAGCGCCGACAACATCCGGAACGCGGTGTATCAGAAGATGGAACCGCCGCAGGCGGAGGCCGGCCTGATCACGACGGCGCGTGACTTGTACAAGTGGGATCAGGCGCTGTACACCAAGCAGTTGTTACCCAAGTCCGCACTCGATTCGATCTTTGCTCCCGGCCTCGAGGGGTATGGCTACGGCTGGTTCATCAAGCACGGTATCGACGGCGTGACGTACGAGCACAGCGGTGGGTTGCCGGGGTTCACCTGCTATATCATGCGGATTCCGGGGACGCACCGGACGATCATCGTGCTCAACAATGTCCAGACGCTGGGGCGGACGGTGACCGATATCGCGGCGATCCTGCGCGGTGATTCGGTCGCGATCCCGCGCGCACACCAATTGCTCGGTGACGACCGCGTGCGCGACCGCGGCTTCGTGGGGACGTATCGAACGGCGAGCCAGCAGCTGGTCGAGGTGACGTTCGAGGGCGAGACGCTCGTCATTGAGCGGCCAGGTGGATTTCGTTCGCGGTTGTACGCGGAGGATGGTGGTGGGTATTTCGTCGAGACGACGCGTGGGTCGGCGAGGCTTGAGAGGGATGGACCGGTGTACCGCATCACGGTGCTGGATGCATTGGGACGCGAGCAGCTGTCGGCGACCAGGTCGAGTGTGCCGCCACGCCGCCCGCCGTTGTAGGGGGGACTCCTCATGGTGCGACATCGCGGTATTGGGGCACAATCGATGACGTTACTGCGCGGCCGCCGTGGGCTCCGCGTCGGAAGCACGCAGGCCAAACCGTCCCACGACTGACGCGCCGTTCGGGTCCTCCCGCTCGACCAGGATCTCGTCCGCGCCGATCCACAACGGTCGCATCTCGTTTGGGAGTGTGATACTTCCTTCGAAATTGCCCGAGGTGTCAAGCAGGAGAAAGACCTGCGCCGCATGGTCGTCGATTCGTGAGCGCCTGATCCACAAACCGCCGGCCGCTGTGGGTAGTAGCAGGTCGTAGGGCCGGAGCACGTCCGCGTACTTCATCTGCGTGACGAATTGCGCCACCATGCGCTGCGTCTCCGGGGCGGCACGAGCGAGCAGGAGGGAATCAAAGCGTGTGCGGGCCGCTGCATCAATCCTGATTGGTGGTGCACGGAAGCGGACGATGCGGACCAGTGTCACATCGGTGTTCCAGCTCTTGATCTCGAACGGGTCGTTCGTGCCGGTGTGAATCAGGTTTCCCGAGGCCGTCGCGACCGTAAGTTTGCCGAATGCCACGAATGTGTTTGTCGTGCCGAGGCCGAAGCGATCATCACCCGCAAGTTCGAGGAACGGAGTGGCCTCGCTCATGCCCGGCCGGACGACCAAGATCGCCGTCTGGGCTCGAAATGGTCCCGTCTTTTCTCGATCGATATTGCTCGCCATGAAAACCGAGATACCAGATGCTGTCATTCCCACGGGGCCGTTCCACGAGTGGAAGGGTGGACTCGTGATCGGCTGTTCGGAGATGAGTTCCAGGTCAGTGTTCCACCGCGAAATGGTTGTCGTTCGTTGGCGTCCCGGGATCGCGACCAGCGTGTCGCCGAGCGTGAAGAGCTTTGGGATGTCTCGAAACTCGCCTGGCCCTTCTCCACTCCGACCGAGTGCTGCGACGCGGCGGCCGAGCGAGTCCAAGATGGTGATCCGCGGGTCATCGTCAGAGGATAAGCCGATCACACCACTGGGGAATCGGACGGCGCTCTTGACCCAGGACACTATTCCCTGCTTCTCGCCGATCGCGATGCGGGTGCCGCTGGAATCGAGGTGCCACTCCCGAATCGAGGGAGCCGAGAGGTCGAACTCGAGGATCGCGACGCCGGCACTATCGCGTGGGCCAGTGGCAATCGGTATGTCGGAGGATCGACAGCCCAGAAGGAATGCTGCGGTGATCGCGAGGGCAATCGGGGCCTGTGTGGCTCGCTGCATGAGTCCGGCCGTTCGAGGGCGGTGAGATTCGTGGGGAGGTGTTCGGAGCATCCCGGTATCAAGAATGACTCGAGTGCCGGAGAAGCTTACCAGCATGGGTGCCGGGCAAGGATGTGTGGTCGGTGGCATGGAGAGAGGCTTGAATTCCACAAATGGACCGGCGGCCAAGGTGCACCATAAACGGCAGGTGTGTTCACCAATCGTGAACCTGATACCGTGGTATGGTTGCAAGGCATTGGAATTGCCAGTATGTTCACAGTTCATGAACACTGAACCATAGGTAGTGATGCGATGGAGAAAGCCGTCACGCTCAAGCCTCAGGATGTGGTCGTGTTGCTCCAGCGAGCCTCGAAGCCTGGCGAGCCGTACCGAGAACTGGCGACGGCGGTTGGCCTGAGCGTGGGCGAGGCGCATAACGCCACCAAGCGACTCATGGCGGCACGATTGCTGGTGGCGGAAGGGGAGACGGTCAATCTCTCGGGGGCACTGCAGTTTCTCAGCGCGGGTGTGCCCTATGCCTTCCCGGGGGTCCTCGGACCCGAGACGCGCGGTGTCCCGACCGCGCATTCCGCTCCGCCACTCTCGACGGAGATCGAGTCCCAGGACAAGGTCGTGTGGCCGAGTCTGCATGGGGAGATGCGTGGTAACCGACTGATTCCCCTCTCTCCGTATGCACCTGAGACGCTCCACGCGAACCCCGATCTCTATCGGTTGTTGACGTTGGTCGATGCGTTGCGCATTGGCCGCGCACGGGAACGGAAGCTGGCCACCCGGTATCTCGAGGAAGCATTCCTGGGATTCCACACCGCGCAATGAGTGGCGATCCGAATCGGGCCATGTTGGAACGGGTGGCGCAGGAGCTCGGCCCCCTGCTGTCCGATCTCGTCTTTGTGGGCGGTCAGGTGACCGCGCTCCTGGTCACCGACCGGGCCGCCGTACGGGTGCGCCCGACCACCGATGTCGATGTGATTGTGTCGGCGAACACCATGAGTGGCTTCCACTTGGTGGAGGCCCGTGTCCGCGAGCTAGGCTTCGTGAATGATCTCCGGGACAATGCACCGCTCTGTCGCTGGATCAGTCCGTCCGGCGCCGTACTCGACGTGATGCCGGATAGCGAAGCAGTGCTCGGGTTTGCCAACCGATGGTATGGGGAGGCAGTCCGACGAACGGTTGCCCATGTGCTCCGGCCTCGCGTCGTCATCCAGCATCCCACGGCACCGGTCTTCCTGGCGACAAAACTGGCGGCATTTCGGTCGCGGGGGGCTGGTGACGTGTATGGCAGTCATGACCTCGAGGATGTCATCACGCTCGTGGCAGGCCGAGCAGAGATCGTGGCGGAAATGCAGGCGGAGCCCGACGAACTCCGGACTTGGGTTGGAGAGGAGATCGGTGAATTGTTGCGGAATCCAGAGATGCACGCGGCGATTCAAGGGGCGCTGCCCGATGTGACTTCGATTCCTGGGTACATGGATCGGGTCTTGGCAAGGTTCGAATTCTTGGCTCGCTAGGTTTGCCTTGTCGAGAGCTGTCCACCACGAGCCACCTATGAGACCTATGCCTCGCTCCCGTCGGGAGGTCACGTGACCACAGCCATGCACCGAGGAGCCTGATGTCCACTCCACCCGATGGTGTCGTTGTCCCGAGCCAACCGGTCCGGTCTCGCCCCGGTTTGGCGGCGTGGTTCGCCGCCCTGATTTGCATCGTGTACGGCTTCGCGAAGCTGAATGGTTCGCAGTTCACCGTCCTCGATTCCGAATTGACTCGGCCGATGGGGGAGGTTAGCGGCTTCTGGCTCACCTGGTACTACTTCAGCTATTCCCCGATCTACGGGACCTTCATTGCCCTGGTCCAGATTTGCGCCGGGGTGATGTTGGTCTTGCCGGGACTGGCACTCGTCGGCGCACTCATTCTGCTGCCGCTTGTCATCAATATTGTGATGATCGACCTGTTCTATGGGGTCGATGTGGGTGGACTGGTCGCGGCGATCGTGCTGTTGAGTTGCTTGCTGAGCATTCTTGTCCCCCACATCCACCGGTTGCGCACCGCACTAGTGCAGGCGGGAGAGTTGCACCGTCCGAGTGTTCGCCGAGCGATCGCGATCGGCGCCGTGTTGGCCGGCGGCTGGGCATTGACCTGGTGGACGGCGAACGTCAACAACCGACATCCGACACCGATCGATGGGACGTGGAGCGTGACATCGGGATCGGCGGATTCGAGCGGGGTGGTTGAACGGGGAGTGATGTTTTTCGAGTACAATCGCGCTGGCATGGTCGTCTTTCGGGAAGGCCCCAGTCACGATACCAAGCATCAGTTCGAGCTCGATGCTGACCGTACGGTCCGGATCTGGCAGACGTGGCTGAAGCATGATACGCTCATTGCGGAGGGGCGCTGGAATGGCGCTGATGAGATCCGGATCACCTTCGGCTCGGCGTCGATCGATACGCTCCAGTTGACGCGAAGGGGGGTGAGGAGGTGACGATCGTCGCACCACCACAGTCATCTGAATGGTCGGTCGATATTCCACAACGAGCGGAAGCCTGATGCGCTTCGCTACGAGCGAACCCTTGCACCATCCTGGACGCACGAGGGCGCGAGCGGCGAGCAGAACGCTGTGCGGTGGACACCGAGTCGGGAGGTGTGGTAGAAGCTTGTGACCTGAGCCCACCACGGGTGGTCCGCCCCTTCGCGTTGCTCAGGGTCGGACATCACCCGGGCTCGGCACTAAAGGCGGGTAAACCCGCCTTGCACCGCTAACACGCAAGCCGAGGAGCTCGCCCACATGGCCCGGTGTTACCGGGCCTCAGTGCCGAGCCCAGGCTTCAGCCTGTGGGCTCGTCGTGATCGTCGCCGCTGTCACGCCGAACGCAGTGAGGCGGCAGAGCCGAACGTATGGTACGGAGGTCGGGCGCAGCCCCCTCGCTGCACTCGGGGTGACAGGCCGCCCCGACTCCTCCTATTCGCGGACCAAACCGCGGCCTGACGGCCGCGGCTCGGCTCGGCCAGAAGGCCACGGCTCGGCTGGCCCCCTTGGGCGTAGCCGGGTAGACTCCGACATCCGCAGCATCGTCGCATCTCTCACAGCCCTGGACACCCTCATGCGCCATCCCACCCGCGTCGTCGTCGCCGCGACCTTGCTCTTCGCGGCACCGGCCGCCGCGCAGACCCACAGCGCCGACTACACCGCGCCCTATCAGCGGCAGGCGCTGGACATCTACCGCGAGGCGATCGCACTGCGCACCGCCAAGGGGCAGGGACTGGTCCCCACCCTCGCCAACCGGCTCGCTGAGCGGTTCCGTGCCGGCGGCTTTCCGGCGGCGGATGTGCATGTGCTCCCGCTCACCCTGCCCGACAGCGAGCAGACCGCGTCGCTGGTGGTGCGCTACCGCGGCGACGGTTCGAGTGGCCTCAAGCCGGTGCTGCTCACGGCGCACATGGATGTGGTCGATGCCAAGCGGGAGGACTGGGTCCGTGATCCGTTCTCCCTCACCGAGGAGGACGGCTACTTCTTCGGCCGCGGTGCGACCGACGACAAGTTTGGTGTGACCATGCTCACGACGACCTTCCTCAGGCTCAAGGCGGAGGGCTTCGTGCCGACGCGCGATCTCATCATCGCCTTCACCGGCGACGAGGAGACGCTGATGCTCACGACCCAGGCGCTTGGCACCACGCATCGTGCGCTGATCGACGCCGAGTTCGCGCTCAACGCCGATGCCGGTGGTGGAGTATTCGACGAGGCGGGGCAGGCGTCGCACTACCTGGTCGAGACCTCCGAGAAGACCTACGCCACGTTCGAGTTGACGGTCACCAATCCCGGCGGTCACTCGTCGACGCCACGGGTCGACAATGCGATCTACCAGCTCGCCCAGGCGCTCGGCCGGTTGCAGGCGTTCCGGTTTCCGGTCGAGATGAACGACGCGACCCGCGCCTACTTCGAGGCGCTCGCGCCTGTCGTGGGTGGGGACGTGGGGCGTGCCATGGGTCGGCTCGCGAAGGATCCGACCGACTCGGCCGCCGCCGAGGTGCTCTGGCACGAACCCGAACAGGTCGGCATCACGCGCACCACCTGCATCGCGACGATGCTGCGCGGTGGGCACGCCGAGAATGCGCTGCCACAATCGGCCACCGCGACGGTCAATTGCCGGATCTTCCCGGGCACGAGCGTCGAGGCAGTGCAGGCCACGCTGGCGCGGGTGATCAACGACCCTGAGGTGAAGCTTGCGGTCCTGGATACGCCGCTGCCGAGTCCGGCCTCGCCGATTCGCGACGACGTGATGGCGGTGGTTCGGGTCGGCGTGGAACGGATCCATCCCGGCACCCCGATCACGCCGATGATGGCACCCTATGCCACCGACGGCAAGCATTTCCGTCGCGCCGGCATCCCGACCTACGGCATC
>JBBSPX010000101.1:0-9358 GCA_038258395.1 Gemmatimonadales bacterium
GGCGGGGTTCAGTGGCCGCGAGCTCGAACGTCGACTCGAGCTCGTCGCCCTCGATCCCACGCACGTGCTCGCGATCGCGGTCACCCACGAGCATGGTGATCACGCGCGGGGCGCCACCCGATTCGCCAAGCGCCATGCGATCCCGGTCATCGCGTCGCGCGGCACGTGGGCGGCACTCTCACGGGGGGGGGAACCGTGCGAGTGGCTCCCCACCGGTAGTCGCGGACCGGCGGTGCTCGGACCCTTCACCGTCGAGGCGTGCCCCTGCCCCCACGATGCCGCCGAGCCGCTCGCGCTGGGCATTCGAGTGACCGACGGTCCGACACTGGCCATCGCCACTGATTTTGGCCGGCCCACCCAAGCGCTGCGCTATTTCCTGCGCGACCGCCATTGCCTGATCATCGAGGCGAACTATGACGAGGTGCTGCTGCGGACCAGCGGCTATCCGGCCTCGGTGCAACAGCGAATCGCGGGCGCGGGCGGCCATCTCTCGAACACCGCGAGCGGGATGCTGCTCGCCGAGTTGTGGCACGAGGATCTGACGACGGTGGTGCTGGCCCACCTGAGCCAGCGGTGCAACACGCCCGAGGTGGCATCGCGGACCGTGCAGGGCGCGCTGGCGGCGGTCGGATTCGTTGGCGAGCTGCACGTCGCGCCGCAGGATCATCCCGCGGGGCCGATCGCGCTTCGGGTCCCGGCGCAGCGCGGGTTGTTCTAGGCGCCCTTCAGCGCCTCGCGATATCCGTCGATCGCACTTGAGTCACCCTCGGGATAGCGCAGGTCGAGCGACTCCAGCGTCCGCACCAACGTCTCCGCGATCAGCAGCCGCGCGTTCTTCTTGTCGTCGGCCGGGATCACGTACCACGGACACTCCGGCGTGCTGGTGGCATCGATTGCGTCGGCATAGGCGCGTCGGTATGCCGGCCAGTGCGTACGCTCCTCGAGATCGCCACCTGAGAACTTCCAGTTTTTCTCGGGTTCGTCGAGCCGCGCCATGAAGCGGTCCCGCTGCTCCTCGGGCGAAAGGTGGAGATAGAACTTCACCACGCGCGTGCCGTTCCGGTACAAGTGCGCCTCGTGATCCCGGATCGAGGCGTAGCGTTGTTGCCAGAGCGCGTCGAGTGACTCGGGCTGGTCGGGGAGGCGCTCTGACCCAAGGAACTCGGGGTGCACGCGCACCACGAGGACCTCCTCGTAGTAGGACCGATTGAACACACCGATCCGCCCGCGCTCCGGCAGCCGCGACGAGGTCCGCCAGAGGAAATCGTGATCAAGCTCCTCGGCCGACGGCTGCTTGAATGCGAAGACCTGGATCCCCTGCGGATTGACGCCCGAGAAGACGTGGCGGATGGCGCCGTCCTTGCCCGCGGCATCCATGGCCTGGAAGATCACCAAGAGAGCGTAACGATTGTCGGCATAGAGATCCTCCTGGAGCCGACTCAGCCGCTTGACACGTGTACCCAAGGCATCCTCGTAGTCGTGCTTGCCGTCGTAGACC
The DNA here is from genome assembly GCA_038258395.1 of Gemmatimonadales bacterium. Taxonomy (GTDB): domain Bacteria; phylum Gemmatimonadota; class Gemmatimonadetes; order Gemmatimonadales; family GWC2-71-9; genus Palsa-1233. The sequence continues at coordinate 1,499 of JBBSPX010000101.1, forward strand.
TTGGGAAGGCGAGTGGGACGATGATCGAGGTTGGCCGACTCGGTGGCGCTGACGAGGAACGGTGATGGGTCAAGCTTCATGGTGCCTCACAACCCTTTTAGGCGTGACCGCCTCTTAGGCACGACCATCAGGTCGTGCTCTGGATCTCAGGTATCTTCCACCCATGCCTGAATCTACTCCCTCGATCGCCACCGCCCTCGTGACCGGCGGGACCCGCGGGCTCGGTCGCGCGTTGGTGCTCGCACTTGATGCCTCGGGAATCCGTACATGGACAGTCGCGCGTCGGCGGCGTGGCATCGAGGCGCTCAACCGCGACGTACCCGGTGTCACGGTGTTCCAGGGCGATCTCACCTCCCGAGGCACTTCTGCGCGCATCTCGCGCCGATTCGCGAAGGACGGCGTGTCGCTCGACCTGCTGATTCATAACGCCGGCCTGCTCGGCCCACGGGTGCCGCTCGCCCAGTGGTCACGCAAGGACTTCGATGCCGTCATGGCGGCCAACGTCTCGGCGCCGTTCGATCTGACTCGCCGCCTGCTGCCCCGATGTCATGCCGGAACAGTGGTCGTGTTCGTGTCGAGTGGGGTCACGACCGCAGTACGCGCCGACTGGGGAGCGTATCAGGTCTCGAAGGTCGCGATGGAGAACCTGGCAGAGACCTTCGCCAAGGAGTTCGACGCCGGCGGTCCGCGCGTGCTCATCGTCGACCCGGGATCGATGCGCACGGAAATGCGTGCCGCGGCCTATCCCGACGAGGAGCCGATGTCGGTGAGGCCACCATCGGTGGTGGCGGAAAAGATGTTGACGTTGGTGCGTGGTGGGGGATGGAACAGCGGGGAACGCGTCACCATTTAGGCGCGTCCGTTTTTAGGGTCGTCCGTCTTTAGGGGCGCCGGTCACGGCGCCCTTCCGATGCCGGTTTACCGCCCGTCCGGATCCGGCGGTACCGCCACGTTCGCGGCACGCGGTGTCGGCGGCCCCACTCGCTTGAGGGTCACCGCGTTCTTGAGATCACCACCCGAGAGCCGCAGGTCGTTCTGCCGAAGCCTGAGATCGTAGATCTCCCACTCACCGCCGATCGCGATCCAGATCTTCTGATCGACCACCCGCCAGCGAACCGTTTCGCGACCCCAGCTGGCACTCGAGTCGGCCCGGATGATGACCTCCTTGGGGCCTTCCTTGGTGTCGGCGCCGGCGTCGACGCGCCAGGTCCCCATCACCGACGGCTCACGGCTCTGGGCCGCAAGCGAGAGAGTCATGAGGACGGCAACCGTAACCAAAGCAAACGATAGCAACTTCACGCGAGACGACTCCGATGCGAGGACACACTGGTGACGTCGAGAAGATAGTGCGGTGCACGGGGCGAGCCGGGCGCCCCTGCCCTCGGCTCCGGGCTGGCACACTCTCCTCAGGCACGAACCATCCGATACTCGCGGAGACCGGCGGTTCACGCCGCCACCCGTATACCTCGGAGATTTTTCCATGCGATTCCCCCAATGCCTAGGTCTTCTGGCACTCACCATCGCCGCCGGGGCCTGTGGCAGCAATTCAACCGGCCCCGGGCCAGTCACTCCACCGGACGTGCTCATCACCGGGATGCTCGAGATTCCCTCGACCTACGAGGTCGATCTCGAGACCGGGACCTTGCAGACCGACGCGAGCGTCGACCTCTGGGACAGGGCGACCGACGCCACGGACGTTCAGTTCGCCGTCGAGCACGGCGCACGACTGGTCCTGATGGGAGCGACCGAGCCGGATTACGCTGCCTGTGCCCGGGCCGCCTTCTCGGACGCCCCCGTCCAGTTGATCGGCATCGTCGCGCCGCAATACTTCTGCGTGACCACCAACGAGGGCAGGATTTCCCGCGTCAAGCTGTTGAACGCACCCATCGAGAACGACTACAACCTCCATATCGAGTTCACCACCTGGAAGAAGGCGTCTTGACGTGACCCGCCCAATCAGGGCGCCCGGCCGAGCATCTTCTCCCGCACCGCCTTAAATTCTGTGCCGTCCTTCCAGGTTGGCCATATGTCGGCGTCGGCGACACGGCGGCCGACGGCGTAGAGCAGGTCAAGGTCGGCCACGGCACCCGACATGTCCCAGGTCGAATCGACTTCGTCGGACGGCTGGTGATAGATGTTGTTGGTCCAGTCGTCGCGCTTTTCCTTGGCATACCCTTCCGGCTTCCCCGTGTATTTGGTGCCCTGATCGAGGTAGATCGCCGGCACACCCTGCTTGGCAAACTCGAAGTGATCCGAGCGGTAGAAGCCACCGGCCTCGGGCTCGGGATCGGGCGCCACAGTCCTTCCGCGAGTGGCAGCCTCCTCGGCGAGGATGTCCTCGAGCGTCGTGTTGCCCGTTCCCACCACCGTCACATCGCTGGTCGGTCCCCAGGCATTGATCACATCGACGTTGATGTCGGCGAGTGTCTTGTTGAGTGGATAGAGCGGGTTCTCCGCGTACCACTTGGAGCCGAGCAGCCCCTGCTCTTCGGCGGTCACGGCCAGGAAGAGCAACGTGCGTCGGGGGGCGCCCGCGGTCTTGAATGCACGCGCCAGTTCGATCAGTGCCGCGGTGCCGGAGGCGTTGTCACGTGCACCGTTGTAGATCGAATCGCCGTTCACGGGCTTGCCGATCCCGAAATGGTCCCAGTGTGCGGTATAGATCACGTACTCGTCGGCCGCGGCCGTATCGCTGCCTGGTAGCTTCGCGATGAAGTTGTGGGTGGCGACATTGCGCATCGTGTTGCGGACATCGAATGTTGCCGACGTCTTGAGCGACACCGGCTGGAACTCGGCGGTGCGTGCGAGACGCTCCTGCGCCGCGAAGTCGAGACCGGCATCGGCGAAGAGCTTCTTCGTCGCGTCGATCGAGAGCCATCCCTCGACGGCGACGCGACCGGCGTGACCATCGGGCGTGCTCACATCCATCCGTTCACCGGTCCAGCCCCCCTCAACCACTTCCCACGGGTAGCTGGCCGGGATCGTCTGGTGGACCACGAGCACGGCTGCGGCACCACGACGGGTGGCTTCCTCGTACTTGTAGGTCCAGCGGCCGTAGTAGGTCATCGCGTTGGCGCGGAACATCGCCTGGTCGAGCACGGAGGTATCGCTCGCGAGGCGGACCGGTGGATCATTGACGAGCATCACCAGCGTCTTGCCCTTGACGTCGATCCCCTTGTAGTCGTCCCAGTTGAACTCAGGCGCGGTGACACCGTAGCCGACGAAGACGAGCTCCGCGTTGGCGACCGACACCTCTGGCACCTCGCGACGTGATTGCGCGACGTAGTCGGTCTTCCAGGCCAACGTGTGCGTCCCGCCTGCCCCCCGGAGGGTGAGAGTCGGGACCGAGGTGATGCCCACGAGGTTGACCGGCTGGGTCCACGTGCCATCGGGGTTGCCGGGCTCGAGGCCTGCGGCCTGAAACTGAGTGCTGAGGTAGGCCATGGTCCTCTCCTCGCCGATGGTCCCAGGGCGGCGTCCCTGGAACGAGTCGGAGGCGAGCATCGTGATGTCCTGCAGCAGCCGATCACCGCTGATCTCTGGGGGGGCGCTGTCGGTGAGCGGGGCACAGGCCAAGGCGAGGAGGAGGCCCAGGAGGGCGGGCCCGTGAGTGGCACGGTGGGGCATCGATGGCTCCGGATGGTGGTGAAGCCCGGAATCTAGCGTTGCGGCTGGCGTACTGCCCCTACTCACTGGCCGGGACTCCCACACTCCCGATCCAGAACCGCTCAACCCCGTCGGCATCGGTATCCCGCACCAGCGCCCTGCCATCGCGTGCATCCAACACCTCGCCGCGAGACGGGAGTGCTACGCGATGGATCTTGTCACCGACGCCCACGACGGTCCAGAACGCGGGACCCGGTTCCAATCCACCGTATTCCAGCAGCCAGATTTCTCCATTCGACATCGCCCGCAGGACAGGTCGGGGCATCGGCCCCCAACCGAAGTACGGCAAGGAGTCCGGAAGCGGCACCCGATCGAAGAGTGGATCGGGTTCCGGCGAGTCACCGACGTCGAGTTCGCGGACTGCCGCAATCTGTTCTGGCGTCACCGCGCGGCGAGTCACGCCTCGCGTGACCTGCACGGTGTCACGCTTGACACCCTGTCGATCGATGAAGACCAGATCGGTCGACAGCGCAGAGAACATTGCGATTCGCTCGCCGACGACCTTGACGCCTCCGCCACGCGCGAACGGCATGGTCATGTAGGTGTAGCGTCCCTTCCCAGGGGCATCGATGTATGTCTCTACGAGAACAGTGGGTGGCGCGGGCAGCGGGGTCGACACGCTGCCGCACTGCTCGAACAGTCGCACAGTGTCCCCCTGGACGCCCAGCGCCGCGGGCGGGCCCGACCTCGAGGTCTCCATCAGCAGGAGGCACCCGTCATCGAACACACCGACCGGCGAGGCGCTCGGCGCATCATCGGGCGCGGTCACAATCTCCGCACTGATGTACTCCCCGCTCAGCGTAAATCGAGAGAGTCGCCTGAGGTCGCGGTCATAGGCCAAAATCGTGTTCGCATGGGCCCAGATCCCACTCAGGGCACGGAACTCCCCTGGTCCCTCTCCTGCTCGCCCCGCCGTCCTCACGAAGGCGCCAGTCGAATCGAAGAAGACCAGAGATTGGGCGCCGGCATCGGCAATGATCACGCCGCCCGCAGTCATGAGTCCGGTGGAAACACGGACGAACTCGTATCCGGCCGGCCCGCCGAGGACCACCGGAGCGCTGCTGCTGATCTCGGCCGGCGGGATGTCCCGGACACTTTTGACAGGTGGAGTACCGCTGCACGCGATCAGCGTTCCGGCGGTGAGGACGCTGATGGCGACGAGCTGTGTGCGGGGCATCAAGAGCCTCCAACATGCGGAATGGGATGCACGGCGCCGAGCACGCATCGAAAGGCGACTCCGCCGACTCGCTCTCATGATACCCCGGTGGTGTCACCTCCATTGCTTGGAGAATGCCGCGACCGCACCGCGCCTGAGAAGCGATCGGCTGTCTGAGCCGCGAAGCGGCGAGTTCCGAGCGCGACGAAGGGGCGAGTGCGGGTGCGGGAGTGAGTTCGAACAGGTGGCAAGCGAGGAGGCCCCGCCGCACGCCGGGGACCATTCTTGAGTCTGCCGGGAATACCGCATCCGCACCGCTCCTGAGAAGCGATCGGCTGTCTGAGCCGCGGAGCGGCGAGTTCCGAGCGCGACGAAGGGGCGAGTGCGGGTGCGGTAGTCCCCAAACACAATCGGCCACCCCGTGGGGTGGCCGATTGCTTACAACTATTCCGAGTTCGGTCGGGCAGACCCCGCCGCCCGCTTCGCGGGGGCGGGGTACTAAGGCGCGCGAGCGCCGTAGTAAATTCCACCCATGCCGCCGCCGCCCGGCATCGCCGACGCGGAGCCCTTGTCTTCCTTCTTCTCCACCACCACGCACTCGGTGGTCAGGAGCAGCGACGCGATCGAGGCGGCATTCTGCAGCGCCGTCCGCGTCACCTTGGTCGGGTCGATGACACCGGCCTTGACCAGGTCCTCGTACTCATTCGTCGCGGCGTTGTACCCGAAGCTCGGATCCTTCGACTCCCGAACTCGCGCCACCACGATCGAACCCTCGACGCCCGCGTTCGCGGCAATCGCGCGAATCGGCTCTTCGATGGCCCGACGCAGGATCGCGACGCCGATCTTCTCGTCGCCAGTCCCCTTGATCTTGTCGAGCGCAGACTGTGCACGGAGCAGTGCAACACCACCGCCGGGCACGATCCCTTCCTCGACCGCGGCACGGGTCGCATGCAGCGCGTCCTCGACACGGGCCTTCTTCTCCTTCATCTCGGTCTCGGTCGCGGCGCCAACGTGAATCACCGCCACGCCACCGGCAAGCTTCGCCAGCCGCTCCTGCAGCTTCTCACGGTCGTAGTCCGACGTGCTCTTCTCGATCGCGCCACGGATCTCGGCGATGCGACCCTTGATGTCGTCGCTCTTGCCCTTGCCGTCAACGATCGTCGTGTTGTCCTTGTCGAGCACGATCCGCTTCGCCTGGCCCAAATCGGCCATCGTCGCGTTCTCGAGCTTGAAGCCGACTTCCTCGGAGATGACGTTGCCGCCGGTCAGCACCGCGATGTCGCGGAGCATTTCCTTGCGACGATCGCCAAAGCCCGGTGCCTTGACGGCGGCGACCTTGAGCGTGCCACGCAGCTTGTTGACGACCAGCGTCGCCAGCGCCTCACCATCAATGTCCTCGGCGATGATCAGGAGCGGCTTGCCCGACTGGGCCACCTTCTCGAGCACCGGGAGGAGATCCTTCATGGCCGAGATCTTCTTGTCGTGGATCAGGATCATCGGCGCATCGAGCACCGCTTCCATCGCCTCGGGATCGGTCACGAAGTACGGCGAGAGATAGCCACGGTCGAACTGCATGCCGTCGACGGTCTCCAGCGTGGTCTCGAGGCCCTTGGCCTCCTCAACCGTGATGACGCCCTCCTTGCCAACCTTCTCCATCGCTTCGGCAATCTTCTTGCCGATCTCGGCATCGCCGTTCGCGGAGATGGTACCGACCTGCGTGATCGCCTTGGTCGAATCGGCCTTCACCGACATCGCCTTCAGCTCAGCCACCAACGCCTCGACGGCGCGGTCGATGCCCCGCTTGATCTCCATCGGATTGGCACCCGCGGTGACGTTCTTGAGCCCCTCGCGGAAGATCGCCTGGGCCAGCACGGTCGCCGTGGTGGTGCCGTCGCCGGCGAGATCGGAGGTCTTGGTCGCGACTTCCTTCACCATCTGCGCGCCCATGTTCTCGATCGCATCCGACAACTCGATCTCCTTCGCGACCGTGACACCGTCCTTGGTCACCGTCGGTGACCCGAACTTCTTGTCGATCACGACATTCCGGCCCTTCGGCCCGAGGGTGACCTTCACCGCCTCGGCGAGGGCATCGACACCCTTGCGCAGCTTGGCGCGGGCATCCACATCAAACATCAGTTCCTTCGCAGCCATCTGTTGCGTCTCCAGTGTGTTCTGTGAGTGACTCAGCCAAGCTTGGCGAGGACGTCCGAGGCCTTGATGATCATGACCTCGTCACCACCGATGGTGTACGGCGTCCCGCTGTACTTTCCGTAAAGCACCTTGTCGCCGACCTTCACATCCATCGGCACACGGGCGCCCTTCTCGAAACGACCCGGCCCGACGGCGATCACTTCGCCTTGGGTCGGCTTTTCCTTGGCAGTGTCAGGGATATAGAGCCCCCCGCGCATTTCTTCGGACTCGTCACTCGGCATGATCACGACGCGATCCTCGAGCGGGGTGATCTTGAGCGTGGACTTCTTGGCAGCCATTGCCTGGCCTCCGACTACGACGTGGGAAATCAGATTGGTGAACGGTACGTTGGCACTCACTCCAGCAGAGTGCCAGCACGCCAATGATGCGGGCCCGAGAGCCGCAAGTCAAGGCAATACAGTCAATTGGCAATCGCTGTGCCGGACTGCTAAGCCAAAATGGCAGGATTTTCAGAGATCTCGACCGCGACCTGACGGTCGCGGCTAATGGGGGGCCTGCGGCCCCCTATTCGACGACGCGGCGAACGCCGACCCAACGGCGCAGCCAGTAGCGGCCGGTCGGGTCGTCTTCGGCGAGGCGCGAGATACTTACGCCCTTGGCGGCGCTATGGATGAAGCGACCCTCGCCGACGTAAAGCCCCACATGGCTGATCTTGTCGCCGTCGACGGCGAACGTGAGGATGTCGCCGGGCAGGAGTTCGTCGATGTCGCGCCGAATCGGGATACCTGCACCGGCCTGTCTGGCGGAGGTCCTCGGGATCCGGATGCCATGTTGGCCGTAGGCGTAGTAGATGAGCCCCGAGCAGTCGAACCCACCACTGCCGTCCC
>JBBSPX010000102.1:0-9289 GCA_038258395.1 Gemmatimonadales bacterium
GGCCATGCCCGAGGTGCGGCCCGACCTGATCCTGCTCGACTTGATGATGCCACCGGGGCCCGACGGCCTCGCGACGCTCGAGACCATCCGAAAGGCTGACACCGAGATTCCGGTGATCATGATGAGCGGCAAGGCGCAGCTTGCCGATGCCGTGCGTGCAGTGCAGATGGGTGCCTTCCAGTTCCTCGAGAAGCCGCTCGCGCCGGAGTCCTTGCTGGTGGCGGTCCGGTCGGCCGAGACACTGGTCCGCACACAGGCCGAAAACCGCGTCCTCCGCGCCAAGCTGGGCCCAGAGCCGTCGCTCATCGGCGAGAGCCAGGTCATGGAGCATGTCCGTGAACTGATCGCGCAGGTCGCGCCTACCGATGCCCGCGTGTTGATCCTCGGCGACTCGGGCACCGGCAAGGAACTCGTGGCGACCGCCATCCACCGCGCCAGCACTCGGCGGACCGGCCCATTCATCTCGGTCAATTGTGCGGCGATCCCGCGCGACCTGGTCGAGAGCGAGATGTTCGGACACGAGCGGGGCGCCTTCACCGGAGCCACCGATCGCAGGATCGGACGATTCGAACTCGCCGACGCCGGCACGCTCTTTCTCGACGAGGTCGGCGACCTCCAACTCGAGGCACAAGCCAAATTGCTCCGGGTGCTCGAAACCGGCGAGATCCAACGGATCGGCGCCGAACGGAGCCGGCGCGTCGACATTCGGGTGCTCGCGGCGACCAACCGGCGGCTGGAGGATGCGGTCGCGAACGGACAGTTCCGCGAGGACCTCTACTTCCGACTCAATGTCTTCCCGATCACCGTCCCACCACTCCGCGAACGGATCGAGGACCTCCCAAGTCTGGTCCACCACCTCGCGGCTCGACTCCGGCCCGGCCGACCACCGCAGTTCAGCGCCGAGGCCCTCGCGTCGCTGGCGCGCCACGGGTGGCCTGGCAATGTGCGCGAGCTCGCCAATATCGTCGAGCGCCTGACGATTATCGGCGGCGATCAGGTGTCGGCCGATCTGGTGCCGCGGGTGTTGTCGCAGACACCATCGATGGCTGCGACTCCCGCTCAGGGTGTCGCGGGATCCGCCGCCACCAACGGCAACGGGTCGACCGCGAACGACTCGCGATCACTCACCGATCGACTCGATGACTTCGAACGTGACCAGATCAACGGCGCGATGACCCAGGCGACTGGCAACATCGCGGAGGCAGCGCGCCTCCTGCAGACCGACCGTGGCAACCTCTACCGCCGAATGCGCCGTCTGGGCATTCGAGGGGGCACCGAATGAACCAGACCATCCTCACTCGATCCGCTGGTGTCCTCTCGGCACTCGGGCTCGGCCTCCTCGTCCTCTGTTCCCCACTTCTCGCCCAGTCCGGGGGCGTGGTGATCGACTTCGGTGGCGTCCAGGTGCAGCCGCCGCCACAGCTCGAGATCCCCGACAGCGTGCTGCAGCGCGCACTCGCGATTTTCAACGCACGAGCGCCTGCGACGACGCGCAGCTATGGCGGCACGACCCTGCTCGAGGCACGCCACGCCGGTAGCTACGCAATGTACGGTGGTGATCTGTTGGTGCGGACGACCATCGAGGGCAATGTGGTCGTGATCAACGGTGATCTCCGGATCACAGGCGAGGGTGTGGTGACCGGCGATGTGATCGTGCTCGGCGGACGCTACTCGGCGGATGCTGGTGCAACAATTCGGGGCACCGTCGCCGAGTACCGCCGGACCGCGTCGGTGCGGCGGAACCCCGATGGCACCCTCGTGCAGGCGGAACCCACGCCGTCGCTCCGCGAACGGGCTGGCAACGCGGCGCTCAGGGTGGGGCCCGTGGTCCTCACCCCGCACTTCGGGCTGGGCGTCTACAACCGGGTCGAGGGACTCCCGCTGGCCGTCGGCGGCACCCTCGCCATGAGGGATCCGCGTGACATCGCTCTCCGGTTCGAGGGAGACGTCATCGTCAGGACCGCGCGCGATCCGTCGGGGATCCGGGATCCGCTGGGCTGGAGGGGACGCCTCTCGATGTCGCTGCCCGGTCCACAGGAATTTGTGGTCGGCATCGAGGCTGGCCAGCGAATGGTGGCGACTGCCGATCGGCCGTTCTCCGACACCGAGTCCGCCCTCAGCGCGGCGTTCCTGCGGCGTGATTACCGTGACTGGTTCCAGAGCAAGGACGTGGCGGTCACGGGCGCGTGGTCCCCGACCGACCGGCTCACCCTCCTCGGCCGCATCGGCTCAAGCCGCCAGCGTAGTGTGGCCTCGGTCGATGCATTCTCGTTTCTCCGCAGCTCGGAGACATGGCGACCGAATCCGCTGGTGGACGACGGCAAGTTCCTGACCCTCGACGTCGGCGCGTCGTGGGATACACGGCTGGACCGGGCACAGCCGTCGGATGGCTGGACGGTGCGCGGCTCGGTGCGCCGCACGTCCAGTGACGAGATCACACCGATCCAGCTCCCGGTGCAGGTCCGCAACCCACTCCCCGGGTCGGGGTACAGCTCGTGGGAGGCGTCCTTCCTGGTCCGTCGCGAACAACGGCTCAACCCCTCGACGTCGGTGCATGCCCAGTTGACCGGGAGCGGCTGGCTCGGTGGTGACCCACTCACCATCCAGCGACGCGTGGCGTTGCAGGGGGGGGACGGACTCCCGGCGTACTCCTTCCGCGAGATCCGCTGTGATCCGAGGCGCCAGGTGATCGCCGCCCAACTGGCACTCTGCGATCGTCGCATGCTGGCACAGATCGAGCTCCGGCATACCACCGGCCTCCGGCTGGGAACCAATTTCGGGCCATACGCGGTGGGCATCGACCAGCCGGCGATCGTCCTGTTTGGTGACTTCGGCTCCGCGTGGCTTGCCGGCGATGGCCCCGGCCAAGTCCCGAGCGGCCGAATCCAGTCCCTCGCGGAATGGCGCGGCGACCTCGGTGTCGGACTCGACGGTGGGTGGCTCGGCGTGTACGCCGCGCGCTCGTTCACCGACAATCGTCCGGTGCGCCTCGTCATCCGACTGCAACAGCGCTTCTAGGATTCCGGTGCGCCGCATCCTGCTGCTCGTCACTCTGATCCTCGCCACCGTCGCTCCCGCGATGTCGGCGCAGGGCAGCGTGCGCGTGGAAGTGTCGGTCGACCAGTTCACCAAGGATCCGAGCGTGCAGGTCCGGAACCTGTTCGGCGAGTCGCGCTGGAACGATGCCCTCGATGATGCGTTTCGGATCTCGCTCGAATGGAAGATCGAGCTCTGGAAGAGTCGGCTCATCGATGCCAACATCTCGACCAATCGCTTCACGATGGTGGTGCGGCGTGAGCCATTGCTCGGCCAATACTTCATCACCTACTACGACCAGGCCGGCACCCTGCTCAGCGAACTCGCGTTCACGTCACGGATCCAGTTCGCCGCCGCGCTCGAACAACCAGTACCGCTCCGCAACATCGGCCCAAAGACCGAGGGGAGTTGGTACTACGCGGTGGAACTCAGTATCACGGCGCTCTCCGACGCGGAGTTTGCGGAACTCGAACGGTTCATTGGCGCGGGCGAACGCACCTCGGTTACCGGCGCGCTGTCGGGTGTGCTGCTCAAGCTGTTCGGGACGGCATCGCAAAAGGTATCGAGCCGCGTGCCGGTCCGGGTGCCGTAGAGATCGTATTCGATTGCCCATCAGTCATCCCGAGCGAAGCGCTCGGGATGACAACCGTTGGAGCTATTGCGGCCGTATCGCCGCCAACGCCTCATCGCCATAGAACAGCAGGATGTACTTCTGCTGCGTCGGCGTCAGGCGACGGATCGCCCACGAGAGATGCACGAAGTGCGGCTCGGTTGGCGCCGTGCGGGGGTGCATGTTGATCTCGGCGGGGAGATGATTGCCTTTGCGTGTGTTGCAACTCGAGCATGCGGCGACCACGTTCTCCCAGGCATTGGTGCCGCCGCGCGACTGCGGGATCACATGATCTCGGGTGAGACATTCGCGTGGCTTGAGGGCGATGCTCGGGCGAGCGCAGTACTGGCAGGTGTAGTGGTCGCGGGCGAAGAGGAAGGTGTTGGTGACCTGACGCCGGAACCGGCGCGGGACGTGGACGAACCGGACGAGTCGGATGATCGCCGGGCGCGGTATTTCGAGCCGCATACTTCGTATCGGCTCGTGCGCATCCGCCTCCACGATCTCGGCCTTCCCCTCGATGACGAGGCGGAGGGCACGACGCGTGGGGACCATGGTCAGTGGTTCAAACGACGCATTGAGGGCTAGGCAGCGCACCCATCTCTCCGGCCGAGGTTACATACGGATACTCAGGCGCGGTGCGGCAGACAAGCCCACGGTCATTCGGCCTGCCGGTAGACCTCACGCCCGGCGAGCCAGGTGCCGACCACCGAGGCGCGCGTGGCGGTGAGCACCGCCTCCTCGGGCTCGCGCGTTTCGCCGATCGTGATCGCCGCAAAGTCGCCCCACTTTCCTGCCTCGAGCGAGCCGACGCGGTCGGCACGTTCGATCGCCTCCGCACCACCCAGCGTCAGTGCACGGAGCGTCTGGGCCGCGGTCCAGTCACCGAGTCGCCGCGCCGCGGCGGCCTCCTGGAGCAGGTCTGGTGGATCGACACTCACTTCGGAATCGGTCCCGAGCCCGACCCGGAGTCCGGCCACGACGAACTGCCCGATTGGCGCGTCGGTCAGGTGATGGAACCGGTTGCTCCTCGGGCAGTGTGCGATCGCCACCCCCCGCTGGCTGAGCACACGCGTGTCCGCTGCATCAGCATGGATCGCATGGATGCAGAGCGTTCGGGGACCGAGCACGCCATGCGCATCCATGAACGCGATCGGTGAGGTGGCTGATGTGGTCGGACGCTCGATACCCTGCTTCGTGAACCAGTCGGCGAACACGCCGGTGAAGTCGCGGAGCAGGGCACTCTCGTCCGGCGACTCGGCGGTGTGCACCGCGATCGGCACGCCGTGCGCGCGGGCCAGATCACATGACGCGCGGTACAGTGCGCCACTCACGGTATAGGGCGCGTGCGGGGCGACACCGAGCCCGACCCGGCCGGTCGCGTGGCGCGCGAGGCGATCCAGGTCGCGCGCGAACCGCGACATCGCCGACTCGACCTGCTCGGGGTGCGCGCCGAAGACTTCATGATGTGCCGTTCCGCTGGCGTGCAGATGATCGAGGGCCGCGATCACGGCGCCGGTACTGCCGGTGTCACAGACTGTCGTCACGCCGGAAGCCCACATCGCTTCGATCCCCGCGCATGCCGCGTCGAAGAACGCCTCTTCGCTCCGTGCCGCCTTGACTCGGATGATGCTCGCGATCCAGCGATCGAAGCTGGGCTCATTCACCGCTCCGGCGAACCCGGTCAGTTCCAGATGGGTGTGGCTGTTGACCAGCCCGGGTAGGAGCAGTACGCCTGGAGCCAGCTGTTCGGTCCGTGCCGTCTCGGGTCGCGGGACTTCGGCGTCGGTCCCCACCGTGATGATGCGTCCGGCCTCGTCGAGCAGGATGGCACCGTTGGCGATGGGTGGGGACACGACCGGCAGCAACCAGTCGGCCTGAAGCCGAAGCATCAGTTGGTCCGGCCCGGCCCGAACGGCGTATGGATCGGGCAGTATTCCTTCGGCTCGCCACCCGGCGGGAAGGCACGCATCTCGACGTATTCCTTCGGACAGAACGGCGTGGCGCGGAACCCGGTGGTCCGGTCGATCTCGATCGTCTGCATCACGCTCGCGGGTCGACGCCAATCGGGCGCCTCCGGTCGTCGCTGATAGATCTCCAGCATCATCGCCGCCCACGCGGGTGCGGCGAGCCGACCACCCTGCGCATTCCGCATGATCGGCTTGAGCTGGTCAAACCCCATCCAGATGCCCGCCACCAGATCATTCGTGAACCCGATGAACCAGACGTTGTTGTAGTCGTTCGTCGTGCCGGTCTTTCCGCCGGTCGGCATCCGGAAGCCGGCCTTCCAGACGGCGTTGCCGGAGCCATGTTGCACCACGCCCTTGAGAGCATCCGTCATCGTCCAGGCCAACGCCTCGTCGACCACGCGGCGACGCACTGGCTTCGGTTCGTAGACCGTGTTGCCGTTCTCGTCCTCCACGCGCAGGATCGCGTTCGGTTCGGTGCGAAAACCGAGATTCGCGAACGTGGTGTAGGCCGCGACCATCTCGATCGGACGCACGTCGAGCGCGCCGAGCGTGAGCGATGGGACCGACGGGATCCTGCCGGTCAACCCGAACTTGCGAGCCTCATCGATCAACCCGGGAATCCCGACCTTCATGCCGACCTGTACGGCGATGGTGTTGGTGGACTCCCAGATCGCCTGTCGTAGCGTCATCGGCGCGTTACTGAAGCGACCGTTGTAGTTCGACGGTTCCCAATTCGGTTGATCGGGGATCCGGATCGATACCGAGGTGTCCATGGCGATCTGGTCGAGCGGCATCCCCGCCTCGAGCCCGGCGGTATACAGGATCGGCTTGAATGTCGAGCCTGGCTGGCGTTCGGCCTGCACCGCGCGATTGAACTTCGAATCGTCGAAGTCGCGGCCCCCGACCATCGCGAGGATATTGCCAGTGCTCGCCTCGAGCACGACGATCGCGCCCTGCAGGTACGGTGTGTCGGAACGTTCACCCGGACCCCCACCATGGCTTTCGATGTACTCACGATAGGTCGTGTGCTTGTACGTGCCGAAATCGCCTGCCTCGATCCTGTCGAGCTGTGCCGCCAGCGCGCGTTCGGCCGACGCCTGCGCGTTGAGGTCGAGGGTGGTGTAGATCCGGTAGCCTTCCTTGTAGAGGGCGCTACCGAGGCGGGCCTCGAGTTGCTGGCGGACGTATTCGACGAAGTAGCGACCCACACCCTGGAAGTCGGAGCGCGACGCCAGGGCGATCGGGTAGGCACGCCAGGTCTCGGTCTCCTCGTCGGTCAGCACCCCCGCCGTGCGCATCAGGCCAAGGACCAGGTTGCGTCGTGCGACCGCATTCTCGGGGTGGAGCCGAGGATCATAGCGACCAGGGCCCTTGGCGAGCGCGACCAGCATCGCCGATTCTGCGACGTTCAGCTCGCTGGCGTGCTTGCCGAAATAACGCTGCGCGGCCGACTCGACCCCGTAGGCCCCATTGCCGAGATAGATCTTGTTCAGGTAGAGCTCGAGGATCTTCGACTTGTCGTAGCGCGACTCGATCTCGCCGGCGACCTTCGCCTCGCGGATCTTCCGCGTGAAACCCGAGAGGCCGCCCCGCTGACGGCGATCGATCTCATCGGGAAAGAGATTGCCGGCGAGCTGCATCGTGATGGTGGATGCGCCACGACTGCTCCGGAGCAACAGGCGGTCCTTGACCGCCGCGAAGACGCCGAGCCAATCGACACCGTGGTGCTTGTAGAATCGCTTGTCCTCGACGGCGAGGAACGCGGCGGGAAGCGAGGGCGCCATCGTGTCGAGGGTGATGACGGTCCGTCGCTCTGTCCCGAAATCGGTGATCAACCGGCCGTCTGCCGCGTAGACCTTCGAGGCCTGAAGCGGATCGAAGCTCGTGAGGCCAGTAATCGAGGGACACGCCCCCTCGCCGGAGCACACGCGAAACCAGGCGCCGAACAGGACCACGATCCCGAAGAGACCCAGACCGGCGAAGCCGAGCAGCAGGCGCATGGCCATGGGGCGGCTGATCGACTGGCGAAGGCGTGAGATCCGCGAGGGGCGTCGGGCCCGGCTCGGGCGCCCGCGGCGAGGGCGGGAGGACGGCGTCATGATGCCGGGAAGCTACCCGAACCCGAGTCGCCTTGCACGTCTGGCGCCGGAGGCGGCATCTTGTGCGGGCTATGGCACATCTGCTCGATACACTCCGCGCCCGCGGCATGGTACACGACGCCACGCCTGCCCTCGCCGACCGACTGACCGCTGGGCCCATTACGGCCTACATCGGCTTCGATCCCACGGCCAGTTCGCTGCATGTCGGCAACCTCGTCCCGGTAATGGCGCTGGCATGGCTCCAGCGGCTTGGTGGCAGGCCGATCGCCCTGATCGGCGGCGGCACGGGGCTGGTCGGCGATCCATCCGGCAAGCGCAGTGAACGCCCCATGCTGAGCGCGGAGACGGTTCGCGCCAATGCCGATGCACTCCGGACCCAACTTGGCCGATTCCTCGACTTTGAGCAGGGTCCGACCTGCGCCGCAATGGTCGACAACACCGAGTGGCTAGGCGGCCTGGGGCTGCTCGCGTTCCTGCGAGACGCCGGCAAGCATTTCACGGTCAGCTACATGTTGCAGAAGGACACGGTCAAGTCGCGCCTCGATTCGGGCATCTCGTTCACCGAGTTCAGCTACATGCTGATCCAGGCCTACGATTTCGCGCATCTCGCCGGGAGTCACCAAGCCGAGCTGCAAATGGGTGGATCGGATCAGTGGGGCAACATCACCGCGGGGATCGAGCTGGCGGGTCGACGCGATAGCCGGAAGTTGCACGGTCTGGTGCTCCCTTTGCTCACCACCGCGGCCGGCGCCAAGTTCGGCAAGAGCGAGGACGGCAATGTGTGGCTCGACGCCGATCGCACCTCGCCCTACCAGTTCCATCAGTTCTGGCTTCGCACCGACGATGCCGATGTCGAGCGGCTGCTCAGGTTCTTCACCTTCCTGCCGCTGGAGGACATCGCGGAACTGATGGACCGCCACGGCCACGACCCGTCATCCCGGACGGCGCAGCGGGCCCTGGCCGACGACGTCACCCATCGCATTCACGGCGGCGACGCACTCCGGCGGGCGACCCTCGCCAGCGCCATCCTCTTCGGCACCGGCGACCTCGATCAGGCGGATGCCGAGACCCGGCGCATGGTGCAGTCCGAAGTGCCCGAGGCGCTGGTGAGCACGGCCGAGCTGGCCGAGGGACTGCCAGTGATCGAGGCGTTCACCCGAACCGGTCTCGCCGACTCGAAGAAGCAGGCACGCCAATTCGCCGGCACTGGCAGCCTCCGGGTTGGTGGCAGCGTGGTCGAGGGATCCGACCGGATTACCGAGGCGCAGTTTGGCGAACATGACGTGATCTTCCTCCGGAGGGGCAAGCGGCAGTGGGCCGCGCTACGAAGAGGGGAGGCGCCAACCGACACTTAGACAGATCATGACCATGTCTCCCATTCGCACCGTGCTGGCCTGCTTGATCCTCGTGAGTTGCGCTGCCGATGGTCCGATCGACCCCACCGGCAGCACCATTCCGCCGACGGATACCACCACACCGCCGCCCCCGCCAATCGACACCACCACACCGCCGCCCCCGCCGGTCGACCCCCCCACACCGCCGCCCCCGCCGGGCGACCCCCCCACCCCGCCGCC
>JBBSPX010000103.1:0-9182 GCA_038258395.1 Gemmatimonadales bacterium
ACCTGATGACTGCGTCCCTGCAAGCGCGTCAACATCTCGAATGCCGCCTCGTCGTCGGCCGGCTTCTCCAAGATGTGATCATCGAGCAACACGATCGTGTCGGCGCCCAGTACATACTCACCCGGAATCGCGCGCGCCTTGTCTCGGGCAAGCCGTCGAGAGTAGGCGGCGGCGGTCTCGCGGGGCAACGGGATCTCCTGCACATTGGCGGGCATCACGACAATCGGGATGCCGAGCATCTCGAGCAGCTGGCGGCGGCGCGGAGAGCCGGAGGCGAGGATGATCGGCGGCTGGTGGCTCACGCGGCGTCCTTCTCGAGCATCAGGGTTACCGGGCCATCGTTTATGAGTGACACCTGCATCTCCGCGCCGAACTCGCCGATCGCGGGCGCATGTCCGCGAGCAGTGAGCTCGGCGATGAAGGCCGTATACAACGGGATCGCAGTCTCCGGGCGCGCCGCGCCGATGAACGAGGGACGGCGCCCCTTGGCGGCATCGCCATACAGGGTAAACTGTGAGACCACGAGGAGTTGACCGCCCGATTCACCAAGGTCTCGATTCATCAGGCCATCATCATCGGGAAAGAGACGGAGACCGACGATCTTGTCAGCCATCCAGGTCACCTGTGCCGGAGTGTCCGACGGGGCGAAGCCGACGAGCAGGAGGTAGCCCAGGCCGATCGCCCCGATCTCCCGCCCCTCGACCGTTACGGCCGCCTCCTTGACCCGCTGCACCAGCACTCGCATCAATCCTCCCATCGTGAGCTGAGAAGATACCACCGGGATTTGAGCGTCCGTTGAGCCGCCCCGCGCACCTTGCACCTTCCTCAAACCGGAGAGCGCCATGCGCCACCGCCTGTTGTCCGTGCTGTTCCTGTTGCTGCCGGTCCCGCTGATCGCCCAGCTCGACCTGACCGCGCGGTTGGTCGAATCCCGCTTTGGCTCGCAGGCGAAAGCGCCCGGAATCGGCGACGGGCCCAGCATCCGACCTGCCGCCGACCTCGGCCCGGGGCTCGAGGTCGGGCTTCGGCGGGGCGAGTGGCGCCTGTCCCTGGGCACCGCACTCATCACCCACGACCTCGTTCTCCAGGGCGGCGATGCCGGCATCATCACCCCGGGCGTGCTCCAGGGTTTCGATCTCGGGGTGCAGATCGGTCGCCCGATCCTCCGGAATGCTGGCGCATCCATCGAACTCGCGGCAGGCGTCATCGGCACCCGGTGGAGTTTCGTGGGGCTGAGCGATCCGTCGCGCTGGCGCTGGGGCCCGATGGCGTCACTCGCGGGCGTGCTGCCGCTATCCGGTCGCCTGAGTGCGGTGACGCGTCTCGGTCTTTCGCGTGCCGGTGGCATCTTCACGAACGAGGAGATCCCCGAGGGCTATGAGCGCGCGAGCGCCACTCGCTTCGAGTGGAGCGTCGGGATCCGGCTCGGGAAGCGTTAGTCGCTAGACTTCCGGGATCTCCCACTTTGTCGAGGTCCCGGATGCGACTCCTGATCCCTGCCCTGCTCGCTGCCCCGCTGGTGCTGTCGGCCCAACAGCCGGCTGCATGGTCGGCGGCCGCCGCCGCGATGGACACATACGTGGCGAGCGACCAGATCGTGGGCAGTGCGCTGGTGCTGATCGAGGACGGCAAGATCACGTCGGAGCACTACACGGGGTTTCAGGACCGGAACAACCACGTTGGAGC
Source organism: Gemmatimonadales bacterium (assembly GCA_038258395.1). Taxonomy (GTDB): domain Bacteria; phylum Gemmatimonadota; class Gemmatimonadetes; order Gemmatimonadales; family GWC2-71-9; genus Palsa-1233. The sequence continues at coordinate 1,687 of JBBSPX010000103.1, forward strand.
TGACCGCAACACGATCTGGCATTGGGGTTCGATCACCAAGACCGTGACGGCAGTGGCGGTGATGCAGCTCAACATGCGCATTCTGTATGGCCCCTTCGAGCCTCCCGCAGTCCCTGACCCGAGGGAGCCCACCGGCCGGTTCCTCGATCAGCCAATCACCGACCTCGTTCCCGAAACCGCACGGATTCATTCTGACTTCGGCCGGATGGATCGGGTCACCATCCGAATGCTGATGTCGCACTCGTCGGGATTGCAGAACGGAACCTGGCCGTGGACTCATGGCGAGCAGTGGGAGCCAATTGAGCCGACCGAGTGGGCGCAGCTCGTCGCGATGATGCCGTACATGAAACTCGCCTTCGCGCCGGGCACTGAGTACAGCTATTCGAACCCGGGATTTGTCTACCTCGCCCGCGCCATCCAGCACATGACGGGCGATCCGTGGCAGGGCCATATCTACAAGTCGTTCTTCATGCCGCTCGGAATGCAGGCCAGTTACTTCGGATTCACTCCACAGTATTTGATGTCCCACAGGTCGTACAACTACGCGGTCACCGATTCGGGCGTGAAGGACCGAGGCCCAGACTTCGACCCCGGCATCACGATCCCCAATGGTGGCTGGAACGCGCCGGTCACCGATCTCGCCCGCTGGATCGGCTTCCTCGGTGGCTCGGCCGACAGTGCAACCCAGGCTCGCTACGACGCACTGCTGCCTCGCACGACACTCGAGGAGATGTGGCAACCGGTTGTCCGCGTCGACGCCGACGAGGAGATGGGGTTGTCGTTCTTCATCAGGCATGAGGGCGGCCGAAAGTTGGTGGGGCACACGGGTACGCAGGCCAATTTCCGTTCGTTCTTCTGGCTCGACCCCGCGACCCATCGCGCCGTGCTCGGCGTGGTCAATACCAGCAGTGATATCGATGGGGATGCGTCGGATGCGCGGTACCGGGTGGTGATGGCGGCGGCGCGGAAAGCGCTCCAGCCGCGGCCGTGAAGCCGCGGCTGGAGACGTCTCGAATTAGGCCGCGGCTGGATAGGTTTCGAATTGCAGCTATTCGACCGTCACACTCTTCGCCAGATTCCTCGGCTGATCCACATTGCAGCCGCGGCGGAGCGCCACGTAATACGAGAAGAGCTGCAGCGGGATGATCGTCAGCACCGGTGAGAGCAGGTCGAGTGTCTCGGGCACGGTGAAGGTCGCTTCTGCTAGATCACGGATCTCCTCGTCGCCGGGGTTGGTGATCGCAATGATCCGCCCCCCGCGCGCCCGCACCTCCTGCACATTCGAGACGATCTTTCCGTAGATGGCATCGGACGGGGCGACCACGATCACCGGCATGTTCTCGTCGATCAGCGCGATCGGTCCGTGTTTCATCTCCGCCGCCGGATATCCCTCGGCGTGCACGTACGAGATCTCCTTCAGCTTGAGCGCGCCCTCGAGCGCGGTCGGGAAGTTGACCCCCCGGCCGAGGTAGAGCGCGTTGGTTGCATCGGCGAACTTGTCGGCGAGGACCTTCACTTCATCGGCCCGCGACAGGATCTCCTGAATCTGCGACGGCAACTTGGCGAGTGCCTCGACCCACTTCCGCCCCTCGAGCAGTGACATCTGCTTGAGGCGGGCAAAACGGATCGCCACCATCGCCAGTGCCACGACCTGGGACGTGAACGCCTTGGTGCTCGCGACGCCGATCTCGGGGCCGCAGCGGAGGTAGAGCCCGCCGTCGACTTCGCGCGCAATCGTCGAGCCGACGACATTCACGAGGCCGATGCTCCGGGCACCCCGCTGCTTCGCCTCGAGCAGTGCCGCGAGTGTGTCGGCGGTCTCGCCTGACTGCGAGATCGCGATCACGATCGTGTTCTCGTCGACGATCGGGTTGCGGTAGCGGAACTCCGAGGCGTACTCGACATCGGTCGGGATCCGCGCAAGCTCCTCGAGCATGTACTTGCCGATCAGCGCCGAATGCCACGACGTGCCACACGCGGTGATGATGATCCGCTTGATGCTCTTGGCCTGGTCGTCATCGAGCTTGAGACCGTAGACGCGCACGTTGCCGGTCTCCTCGAGCAGGTGACCGCGCATCGTATTCTGGACGCTCTCGGGCTGCTCGAAGATCTCCTTGAGCATGAAGTGCTCGAACCCGCCCCGCTCAATCGTCTCCAAGTCCCATTCGATCTGGTTGATCGGCTTGTCGACCCGGCGCGTCTGGAGCGTGCGGACGCGATAGCCATCGGCGGTGAGCACCGCCATCTCGCCGTTGTCGAGATAGATCACGTTTCGCGTGTGCTCGACAATCGCCGACTGGTCGGACGCGACGAGGTACTCGCCCTCGCCGATGCCGAGGATGATCGGCGAACCATTGCGTGCGGCGATGAGCGTGCCGGGTTCGTCGGCGCTGATGACACAGATGCCGTAAGCACCATCGACGTCACGCAGCGCGGCGGCGACCGCTTCCTCAAGGTTGCCTTCGTAGAAGGCGCCGATCAGGTGCGCGAGCACCTCGGTGTCGGTCTCGGAGGTGAACTCGTGCCCGCGGCCGATGAGCGCCTTCCGCAGATCACTGGCGTTCTCGATGATGCCATTGTGGATCAGCGCGATCTTGCCGGACTGATCGGTGTGCGGATGCGCGTTCGGCGTGGTCGGTGCGCCGTGGGTGGCCCAGCGGGTATGCCCGATGCCGATCGTGCCGTGGGGCATGTTGCCCTCGAGCTCGGCGGCAAGGACGCCCAACTTGCCCGCGGCCTTCCGAATCGTCATGCCGTTGCCGTTGATGATGGCAATGCCGGCCGAGTCGTAGCCGCGGTATTCCATCCGCTTGAGACCATCCATCAGGATCGTGGCCGCCTCACGGGGCCCGACGTATCCGACGATTCCGCACATGCCGTCCTACTCCTCTCGCCCGGTGGGGCTCACGCGCCCCGGGCTGTCGCCACCAGTTCTTCGGCCAGGGCACCAGTCGGTGCCTCGGCAATCAGTCGCACGATCGGCTCGGTCCCCGATGGCCTGACATGCAGCCACCGGTCGGCCCAGCCGAGTCGGAGTCCGTCGCGTTCATCCCGCTCGGCGTCGGGGAATGCCGCCCGAAGCGCCGCGTACTGCGCCTCCAGGTCGCCGCCCCGGGGGGCCTTGGCCTTCACGATCGCGTAGCGCGGGGATCCCGCCACGAGGGTCGAGAGCTTCTCCCCAGTGGCGGCCAGATGTTGCAAGATGAGGGCCGCGGCCAGTGGGGCATCCCGGCCGATATGGAGGCCCGGGAACATCACGCCGCCGTTGCCCTCCCCGCCGATCAGCGCCCCTTCTGCCAGAATGGCCCGCGCGACGTTGGCTTCGCCAACCGGGGCCCGGATCAAGAGCGCGCCATAGTCGTCGGCCGCATCGGCCACGACGAGCGAGGTCGAGAGGTTGACCACAACCTTCGCATCCCTGGCCTTGTCGCCGGCCGCGCCGAGAACGGCTCGGACGGCAAGAGCCAGGGTGTAGTCCTCGCCGATCGGGGCACCGGTCTCGTCGACCAAGGCGAGGCGATCGACGTCGGGATCGACCGCCATGCCGACAGCGGCCCCCGTGATGCGGACCAGGTCGCCCAGCTCACCCAGACTCGCGGGGGTGGGCTCGGGTGGACGCGGGAACCGGCCATCGGCCTGAAGATGGATCCCGTGCATCGTGACGCCGAGCCGCTCGAAGAGCGCCGCCATCGGCGGGCCACCGGCGCCGCGGACACTATCGAGGGCGACGGTGAACTTGGCGCGGCGGATCAGCTCGACATCGATCAGGTCGAGGGCGAGGATCGCATCGAGGTGACGCGACACCGCGTCGGGATCGTGCGTCCGCGAACCGATCGCGTCCCAGCCGCTACGCTCGGGCCCCTGCTCCGCCAGGTCGCGCACCACGCGACCCGACTCGGCGTCGAGGAAGATCCCGTCGGGACCGACGAACTTGAGGGCGTTCCATTCGATCGGATTGTGGCTCGCGGTGATGATCAGCCCGGCGCCCGCGTGATGATGCTCCACCGCCATCTGCACGGTTGGCGTCGGGACGACACCGACGTCGATCACGTTGATGCCGACCGACTGGAAACCGGCGGCCGCCGCGAGCGAGAACATCTCGCCTGAGGTCCGTGCATCGCGACCGACCACTACAGATGTACCGCCCGCGGAGCGAACCCATGCGCCGAGTGCGGCGGCGTGTCGAGCCACGAGTTCGGGGGTCAGGTCGGTCCCGACATGGCCCCGCATCCCGGAGACGGAGATCATCAGCGTGTCAGACATTGCGTGGGTCGCGCCTTCCAGTAGTGGGAATTAGCAATCCGGTCGGTGCGGAAGCTAACGCGGCGAACCAGTGGGCGACGAACCGTTCTTGCTGGAAGTCGTGACAGGCCATATGCTTCCGCCACTCTCCAGCCTTGGCAGATCATGACCCGACGCACGCCCGCAACCGATGGTCACCGACTCGCAACGGTCGCCGTGCACGCCGGTCCCGAGCCCGATCCGCTCGCCGGCGCGGTCATGCCGCCGATCTACCAGACCTCGACCTACATCCAGGACAAGCTGGGGCAGCCCCACAACGGCTATGAGTACGCCCGCACGCGGAACCCGACCCGCGAGGCGCTCGAGCGTGCCTTGGCGGCCCTCGAGGGGGGCGAGCACGGCTTCGCGTTCAGCTCGGGACTCGCGGCGCTCGACGTGGTGCTCAAGTTGTTGTCACCAGGCGATCAGGTGATCGTGGGCGCCAACCTGTACGGCGGCTCGCACCGGTTGATGGAGCAGGTCTTCCGGCCGTTCGGTATCGACTTCGTCTTCGCCGATCTCCGTGACCCTGCCAAACTCGAGGCCGCGCTCACTCCCGCCACGCGAATGGTCTACGCCGAGACGCCGACCAACCCGATGATGTTCCTCACCGATCTCGCGGCAGTTGGCGCCGTGTGCACCGCGCACAAGCTCCTGTTCGTGGTCGACAACACCTTTGCCACACCAGTGCTTCAGCGACCGCTCGAACACCATGCCGACATTGTGCTCCATTCGACCACCAAGTACATCAACGGGCATTCTGACATGATCGGCGGCGCGCTGATCGTCAACCGTGACGATCTCGCCGAGCGGCTCGGCTTCCTCCAGAATGCCGCCGGTGCGGTGCCCGGTCCGTTCGACTGCTGGCTGGCACTCCGAGGCATCAAGACGCTGCCGCTCCGGATGAAGCAGCACAACGCGGGCGCCGAAAAGATTGCCGCCTGGCTCGACGCGCGGTCGGATATTCCGCACGTGTACTACCCCGGGCTCCCGAGTCATCCTCAGCATGAGCTCGCCAAGCGGCAGATGGACGGCTTCGGGGGCATGGTTTCGGTCGAGATCGGCGACAACGACCGCGCCCGACGGATAGTCGAGACGGTCAAGTTGTTCGCGCTGGCCGAGTCGCTGGGCGGGGTCGAATCGCTGATCGGACACCCGGCGTCGATGACCCACGCCTCGGTCCCCAAGGCTATGCGCGACGAGATGGGACTCACCGACTCGCTGATCCGGCTCTCGATCGGAATCGAGGACCCGGACGACCTGATCGCCGATCTTGCCCAGGCGATGGACGGCTGACGGTGCACCATGAAACAGACTGGGGCCAGAATTCGTAGGTTCCCGGGTCCTCAACCATGAGATCACGATGACCTCCTTGCCTGCCCCGCGGCCCCGAGTGGCCCTCCATGACATCGCCCCGGTCGCTTGGGAGCATCCGGCCGACCGCGCAGCCCTGCAGTCGCTGCGTGCCATCCCCGGCGTCGACGAGATCATCCGCAAGATCCTCGGGATCCTCGGTGGCGAAGCCGGCATCCGGATGCTCTTCCAGGGCAACGCGGTCCGGGTCGGCCCGAAGCAGTATCCGCTTCTCTGGGGCCTCCACATCGAGAACTGCGCGACCTTCGGCTGGGCCAACGTGCCCGAACTGTATGTCACCCAGACACCGGTCTTCAACGCCGGCGCGTATGGTGTCGACAATCCGTTCATCGTGGTCCACTCCTCGGCGCTCGAGCTACTCGACATCGACGAGCAACGGGTGCTGCTCGCTCACGAGCTGGGTCACGTGATGAGCGGTCACGCACTCTACAGTACGATCGCCGAGATCATGCTGTTCGTGTCGCTCGGGGTGCTGCCGGTGCTCGCATCGATCGTGCTGCTCCCGGTCCGACTCGCATTCCTCGAGTGGTATCGCAAGTCCGAGTTGTCGGCCGATCGCGCGGGCCTGCTCGGTGGCCAGGACATGGCCTCTTCGATGCGCCTCTTCATGAAGATGGCCGGCGGTGGCAACACCGCGAACATTCGCCCGGGTGACCTCAATCTCGAACCGTTCCTGCAGCAGGCCAATGAGTACGCCAACAACAACGAGGGGCTCAACGTCATCTGGCGGATCGTCAATACGTTGGCGCTCACGCATCCGATGAATGTGGTGCGCGCGGCGGAGATCCAGGTCTGGATCCAGAGCGGCACGTACGATCGGATCATCCAGGGTGAGTACGCGCGTCGAGGCACCGCCGACGCCGAGCGGCCGCTGCGTGATGATGTGCGCGATGCCGGCAGCTACTATCGTGATGAGGTGAAGGCGACCGCCGGACACCTCGCCGACGCCGCGAAAAAGGCGGCCAGGCAAGCGCGAGACGCATTCAATCAGGCGTTCGATGACCGCGGCAAGGGGCAAGGCGCGGCGTGAGGATTCTTGTGGTCGGTGGCGGCGGTCGCGAACACGCGATCGTCGCCGCCCTGCTCGCCGATGATCCCTCCCACCAGATCCATGTCGCCCCGGGCAACCCGGGCACCGCCTCGATCGCAGAGAATCTCGACATCGCGTCCGACGACATCGACCGCTTGGCCGATGTCGTCGACGCGCTTGGGATCGATCTTACCATCGTGGGGCCGGAGGTGCCGCTGGCCATGGGCTTGGCCGACAGGATTCGTTCGGAGGGTCGCACTGTGTTCGGACCTGGAGCGGCCGGCGCCCAGATCGAGGCATCGAAGGCGTTCTCCAAGGATGTGATGGTGGCGGCAGGTGTCCCCACCGCCGCGAGCGAGACGTTCACCGAGCTGGCGGCCGCGCTCGCGCATGTGAGGGCGCATGCCGAGCCGCTGGTCGTCAAGGCATCGGGACTCGCGGCAGGCAAAGGTGCGGTGGTGTGCGCGACGCGCAACGAGGCGAGGGACGCCGTCACAGCCATGTTGGGCGACCGTGTCTTTGGCGATGCCGGTGCGGTGGTGGTGATCGAGGAGTTCCTGGAGGGCGAGGAGCTCTCGGTGTTCGCCGTGACCAATGGTCACGATATCCGCCTGCTTCCATCGGCCCAGGACCACAAGCGGATCGGTGAGGGCGACACCGGGCCGAACACCGGTGGGATGGGCGCGTATGCGCCGGTCGCGATCGCGACACCGGAGTTGCTTGCGCGGGTCGAGCGTGAGGTGATCGTGCCGACGCTCCGAGAGCTCGCGCGTCGTGGCGCCCCCTACCGCGGCGTGCTCTATGCCGGCCT
>JBBSPX010000104.1:0-9157 GCA_038258395.1 Gemmatimonadales bacterium
CACGACCGACCCGCGGGTCGAGCATCTCGCTGATGCGCCGAAACTCACGCGTGGTCCGCGACCACGCCACATCGTTCAGGTCGCCCGCCACGATTGCGGGCTTGCCATGCTCGCGCACCCGCCGTGCCACGATCACCAGCTCCCGATCACGCGCCGTCGATTCCTCGTTCTCCGTCGGGCTCGGCGGCGCCGGATGCAGGACATGCAACCGAATCCGGTCGCCTGAACGCAACTCCACATCAACATGAATCGACGGCTTGTCGGGTTCGATCAGGTACTCCACCGTGCCGTCGTGCAGTGGCAACCGCGAGTACAGATGCATGCCGTAGAGATTGTCGAGTGGCACCTTGATGGCATGCGGGTAGTCGGGCGCGATCGTGTCGAGCTGCTCCTGCCACCACGCATCGCTCTCCAGGGTGATGACGAGATCAGGCTGGTGCTCCCCGATCAAGGCGAGCAAGTGCTGAGACTCGTGATTTGGCGTGAGCACGTTCGCGTTGAGGATCGTGATGCTGCGCGCGGCGTCGGGTGCGGTGGTCGAGCGCACCTCGCGCGCCATCAGCCGGGTGTAGGGCACGATCCACCAGCCCTGCCACACGATCACCACGAGCAGGGCCGTGTACGTGAGCCGAGTGCTGGTAATCGATCGGTCGAGCAACACGAGCACGGCCGCGAGCACCAACAGCGCCGCCAGCAGGATCTCGAGTCGCGGAAAGTCGAAGCCACGGATGTACCACTTGTCCGATCGCGACAGCGGGATGAGCGTACCCCACAGCAAAACGCCGCTCAGGATGGCGAAGGTGATTTGCACGGGCAACTCTAGCGCACTGCCACGATGCGCGCGCGAATGATCCGGTCGAGCCCCGGATACCTGCGGTCGAGATAGCTCCGCCCGAGTGCCACCACCGAGTCCCACTGATCGAAGACGCTGTTGCCGTACTGCCGATTGAGCGCGTCGAGCACGGCCATCCCATCGATCACCTCCGCAATCGGCGGGAAGCCTCGCACGCCGCCATAGTTCACGGTGTCCATCGTGGTGTTCGCCGTGAGGTTGATGGCGAGTTCGACGGTCCGCGTGCCCGGTCCAGCGCGTGCGAAGTTGACGGTGCCGCGCGCATTGCCATGCCGCACCGGCTCATCGGCGATGGGGGCACGATCCCACGCCGCATTCAGCTCGCCGCTGTTGCCGACACCGAACTGCACCACGTAGCCACCGGTGAAGCTCGCGGTCGGCCCGACGCGGTAGATGACGTTGCCGTCGTAGTAGCCGGCTTGCACCAATTGATGGAGTCGATCGACGCCGAGTGGTGACCAGGCACGACGAGCGAGCAGCGTGATGTTGCCCTTGGTGGTCTCGAACCGCACCAGGAACGAATCGGGCGCTTGCATGGTGAGGTTCACGTCGCTCGGCGTCGGTTGACGTTGCGCCACGAGCGGCGCGGTCGAGAGCGAACAGGCGAGCACGAGCATGACAGCGCGACACGACATCAGTTCGCTCCGTTGGTGGGGGGAAGCACGCGGCGGAGCAGCAAGTAGCCAGCGATGCCGGCGATCAGCGATCCCGCGAGGATGCCAATCCGTTCGAGCCCGTGTGCGCTGCCGCCCCGCTGTTCGAACGCGAGGGATGCGATGAAGAGGCTCATGGTGAACCCGATGCCCGCGAGGAGTGCCACACCATAGATATGCGGCCAGCGGAGATCCTCGCCGAGCGAGGCGATGCGGAAGCGGACCGCGAGGAAACAGGCGGTCATGATGCCGGTCTGCTTCCCCACGAAGAGTCCCGCGGCGATGCCGAGCGGGACCGGGCGGAGTACGTCGTTCGGGGAAAGGCCTGCGAGCGAGACGCCGGCATTGGCGAACGCGAAGACCGGCAGCACCAGGTACGCGACCCACGGATGCAGCGCGTGCTCGAGGTTGCGGAGCGGCGAGGGCTGCGTGTCATTCTTCGTCCCCATCGGGATGAAGAAGGCGAGCACCACGCCGGCGAGCGTGGCGTGGACCCCCGACTTGAGCACGGCGAGCCAGAGCGGCACACCGATCAGGATGTAGGCGGCGCTCTTCCGGACGCCGAGCCGATTCATGAGTGCCAGCACCGCGACCAGGGCACCGGCCACGATCAGCGCGTCGGTCGAGAGACGCGACGTGTAGAACAGTGCGATGATCACGATCGCCATCAGATCGTCGAGGATGGCGATACTGAGCAGGAACGCCTTGAGCGCGGTTGGCACGCGCGATCCCAGCAGGGCCAGGACACCGAGCGCAAACGCAATGTCGGTGGCGGCGGGGATCGCCCAGCCATTCAGTGCCACAGCGTCGCCACGATTGATGGTGACGTAGATGAGCGCCGGAACGATCAGCCCGCCGATGGCGGCCGCGATCGGCAGGCTCGCCTGACGGAGGCTGGCGAGGTGACCCTCGCGCATCTCGCGCTTGAGCTCCAGGCCGATCAACAGGAAGAAGATCGCCATCAGCCCATCGTTGATCCAGAGCAGCATCGGCTTGGCGACACCCGCGCCACCGACCGTCACGACGACGGGGAGTGCCAGGAAATCGTTGTAGGCCGGCGCGAAGGGCGAGTTGGCCACGAGCATCGCCAGCACCGCCGCGGCCATCAGCACGATGCCGCCGGAGGCCGAGAGGTTGAGGAAGTCCTGAAGCGAGCTCTGCGCCTGCTCGAAGAGCGTACGGACCGCGCGTTCGGCACGGCCCAGCGCGTCCTGGATTGGTTGGGGCATCGAGGAGGCTAGCGGGTGCGCGTGAGGCGGGTCAAGGCGCGGTCAAGCGCCGACGCAAATGCTTGCTTCGCGCGCGCATCATAGGGCGGTGGACCACCGGTCACGATGCCGGCCATCCGGGCATCCTCCATGAAGTCGCGAATCGAGAGACGCTCGCCGATGGTTTCCGCGGTGTGCTCATCGCCACGCGGATCGAGCACCACCACATCGTTGGGCACCAGCAGCGCGGCGAGTGGAATGTCCTGCGTCACCACGAGATCGCCGGCCACGGCCTCGGCGGCGATGTGGGCGTCGGCGACATCCGGTCCGCCATCGACCCAGACTGCCGACACGAGCGGATAGCCGTTGGGAACTTGCAGGTGCATGTTCGCGACCATGATCACCGGGATCTTGAGGCGCTTCGAGGCCTTGAAGACAATGTCCTTGACGTCACGCGGCGCGGCATCGGCATCGATCCAGATCTTCATGCGTGGTTCCTGTGTCGGTGCTTGAGATGCCCATGCTTCGTGTATTGATACACCCACCAGATCAGCAATCCCTGCAGCGGCAACCGCAACCAGAGCGCCCAGACTGGTACCTGCGGGTAGATCTCGGGATGCAGTGTCATGTTGATGTTGGCCGGAAAGATGGCGACCATGAGCGCGATGATCCCCCACGAGGCGACCTTCGCCAATCGCTTCACCAGCAACATCAACCCCAAGCCACACTCGGCGACGCCACTCAGGTAGACCAGCTCGAGATGCCACGGCAGGTAGTCGGGCATGATCCGGACGAAGCCCTCGGGATGCCGGAAGTGATTCGTGCCGGCATAGAACAGCAGCACGCCGAAGATCCAGCGGGTGACAGTGCGCGTGGCAGGGCGCGTCACGTTGAGTCGGTTACAGCGGCTTCCCGAAGTCGCCGCGCCGCGGCGGAATCGGCGGCCCGGAGGGCCCCGTTGACGCCGCTCGCACCTGGCAGCCTCGATGCGCCGAGCATGCTGTCGTGCTGGCGCTGCTGGGCAGAATCGCGGAGCGCGGGATCAGGCGGTGGCTCCGAACAACCGATGGCAAGCAGGGCAAGCATGGCGGCGAGCGAAATGGTGCGCATCGGGACGGCTCCGCGTGGCGAGGAAGTGGCAAGATCGCACGGTGGGCAGGGTTCGTGAAGGTGCCGGGCCGACCTTGCCCGGGAGTGCCTCCGGCGCGACACTTGGGCTGTCCTCCCCACATCCCCGAGGTTTCCATGCTCCGCCTGACGCAGCCGCTGTTCGCCGCGGCCTGTCTCGCCCTGCCCCTGCCACTTGCTGCGCAGGCGCCTGCCACCGCACCCACCCGCACGGTGATCCACGCCGGCACGCTGATCGACGGGGTCGCCGACCAGGCACAGCTCGATCAAGGGATCCTGGTCGAGAACGGTCGGATCACCGCAGTCGGGCCGTGGGCCGCGATCCGGACGCAGGCCGGCACGGCAACGGTGGTCGATTGGTCGGCACAGACGGTACTGCCCGGTTTGATCGATGCCCACACGCACGTGCTCCTGCAAGGCGACATCACCCAGCTCGAATGGGATGACCAGCTCCTCCGCGAGAGCATCCCGTACCGCGCCATCCGTGCGACCGTCGCTGCGCGGCGCGCGCTCGATCAGGGGTTCACCTCGATTCGCGATCTCGGTACCGAGGGCGCCATGTACGCCGATGTCGATCTCAAGCGTGCGATCCAGCGCGGAGTGGTCCCCGGTCCGCGCATGTCAGTGGCGACTCGCGCGTTTGCACCGACCGGGAAGTACCCGCCGGGCGGTTTCTCCTGGGAGCTGCAACTTCCCGGCGGCGTGCAGTTCGCCGATGGCGTCCTGGAGATCCGGAAGGCGGTGCGCGAACAGGTGAGCCACGGTGCCGACTGGATCAAGGTCTATGTCGACGGCGGCTACTACCTCGCCGACGACGGGCGCCTGCGCTCGAGTCCCAATTACACCGATGAGGAGCTCGAGGCGTTCGTGCAGGAGGCCCATCGACTCGGTCGCAAGGTCGCCGGCCACGCGATGGCATGGGACGGCATCGACATGGCGCTTCGCCACGGCTTCGATTCGATCGAGCATGGTGTCGGCTTCACACCCGATCTGCTCGATCGCGCCGCGAAGCAGGGCACGGCGTGGTGCCCGACGATCTACGTCGTGGCGTATGTGGCGCCCGGTCGCGGCGGGATCTGGCAGCAGCTGGTCGACATGGAGGCGATCGCGGTGCGCGAGGGCGTGCGTCGTGGCGTGCAGATCACCTACGGCACCGACGCCGGGGGCTTTGCATGGACCGAGCCCGAGGCGAGCGACTTCGGCTACCTCGTCCGCTACGGCATGACACCGATGCAGGCGATCCGCGCCGCGACCACCGTCGCCGCCAGGACGCTCGGTCAGGAGTCACAGGTCGGCAGCGTGCAGGTCGGTCGCTTCGCCGACCTGATTGCGACGGATCGCAATCCGCTCGATGACATCACGGTGCTGACCGACGTGCGCCACGTGATGAAGGGTGGCGTGGTCGTCAAGTAGGCGGCTGGTGCTCCGCGGTCGCCGGTCTCTGCCGGCGACCAAATGTCGTGACCAGAACCAACGGCACCGCGATCAGCCAGCCGATGAGTCGCGCGGGCATTTCGCCGAGCAGGACATGCAGGGCCAGGAACACCGACGCGACGCTCACGGTGAGCATCATCGCCGGCCAACCAAACCGCATGAACTCCGCGAAGCCGATGCGCACGCCATCCTTTTCGGCGAGGCCGATCAGCGTCACGTTCGCCGACGCGCCGACCATCGTGCCGTTGCCACCGAGACACGCGCCGAGCGCCAGGGCCCACCAGAGGACCTCGGTGTCGCCGGGGAGGGTGGCCGTCAACGTCATCACGATCGGGATGCTGACGATCACGTACGGGATGTTGTCGATGAACGCCGACAGCACCGCACTCACCCAGCAGATCAGGAGTGCGGCGAAGAGCAGCGTACCGGCGTCGCCGAGCCCGAGGAGATTCTTGGCACTCATGATGGTCCAGTCGAGGCCACCGGCGATCGTCCCGATCAGGCCGGTCTCGACTGCCGCGCCGACCACGATGAAGAGCAGGAAGAAGAACGACAGCGTCGGCCATTCGATCTCGCGATCGAGCACCTCGAGGATGCCGTGGGTGCGTTCTTCCTGAGTCGGTTGCTTGCGCTTGAGGTAGAGCATGTCCTGAACGATCAGTGCGGCGGCGGCGCCGATCACGGCCGGCACGGCCGGCGGCATCCCGGTTGCGGCGTGGGTCAGGAAGCCGATCAGGATGCCGACACAGATCACCGCCATCCAGCGCAGCAGCAGCGGATCGGTCGGCGCCGGTGGCGGCTCGGGCACGAAGCCGCCGTCCGGATGCGGGACTGCGAGCTCCTTCCGGTAGTACCACGCCGACCATGCCTGCACCACCACCATCATGATCAACACCGGTGCGGTGAGTGCCTCGAGGAAATCGAGGAACGAGAGTCCCGCGCCCGAGCCGATCAGGATGTTGGGGGGATCGCCGATCAGGGTGGCGGTGCCGCCGACATTCGACGCGATCACGAGTGGCAGCAGGATCGCAGCGGGGGCGATGCCCAGACGCGCGCTCATACCCGTCGCCATTGGCGTCACGAAGATCACGGTGGTGACGTTGTCGAGCATCGCGGAGGTGACGGCGGTGAACCAGCTCATCATGCTTTGCAACTTGCGTGGTTCGCCGCGGGTGCGATTCATCACCCAGCCCATCGCCCATGCGAAGAAGCCGGTCGACTTGAGCACGCCCACCACCGCCATCATCGCGGCGAGCAACATCAGCACGTTGATGTCGACGGCGGCCCACGCCTGCTCGAACGTGATCAGCCGGTATGGTGTGAGATAGGTGAAGCACCAGAGGATCGCGACCGCGCTGAAGACGATCAGGACGCGGTGGGCTGTCTCGCGTGCCAGCAAGACGAACAGCAGCACGAGGAGCAGGGCCACGATCCCCTGGGAGACCGGATCGGTGGTGCTCGCGACCTCCTGGGTGCCGACTTGCATCGACCCCAGGAGTAGCGGCAACGAGAGCATCACGAGCAACTCACCGTACAGGCATTCATGGTCCTATTTGAGGCGTGGATTGGTGGACCGTGGCGCCTTCTCGCAGGTCGGCCACGTCCGTGTCCGTCCGCCTGCCGCCGCCGCCGTGAGATCGATCTTCTGGTGCGGGATCATCGTCGGATCCTCCGACGCCTCGTACACGAGCATCGCCGTGAGCGTCGCATTGTACTGGAGTGCGGGGAAGACGACCTTGTCGTACGTATCGCGCTCGGTGTGCCACGTGAGCGAGAAGTAATCCCAGTTCTCCGACCCCAGATCAGTGGTCGGGACGCCGTAGCAGGTGAAGGCGTAGCCGTCGCTGCCGCCGCCCGAGGGGCCGCCTGGCAGGGAGGTGCGGAGCGAGTCGCGCCACTCGGTCGGAATCGCCGAGAGCCAGCGAGTGACGTGCTCAGGGGAATCGACCATCCCCCCCCCGCCGATGCTCTTGATCGGACCGGTGCCGTTGTCCTGGTTGAACACCGTCTGCAGGCCCGCGATCACTTCGGGGTGATCTTCGGTGAAGGCCTTCGAGCCGACTTCGCCCTCTTCCTCGCCGCTCCAGTGACCGGCGATGATGGTGCGCTTCGGGTGCGGGTAGACCTGCTTGAGGATGCGCATCGCCTCGAGCATGGTGAGCGTGCCAGTGCCGTTGTCGGTCGCGCCCGACGAGCCATCCCACGAGTCGAAGTGGGCCGAGAGGACGACATACTCGTTCGGCTTCTCGGTGCCCGGGATCGTGGCGACGACGTTGAATACCGGCTGTTCGCCCAGCAGCTTGCCGTCGAGATCGAGTCGGATCTGCGGTGCGTCGCCGGCATCGGCGAGTCGGTAGACCAGACCATAGTCCTCGCAGTTGAGTGCCACCGCGGGTGTCTTGAGGTTGTAGGTCTCGAAGATTTCCATCGCCGAGACACCGCCCTGGCTGCCGGCCCCACCGCCGCCGAAGCCGCCGCGTCCGCCGGCATTGCCACCGGTCGACCAGGTCAGCTTGGGCCGCGAGGTGATGATGCCGGCGGCGCCACCCTGTTCGAGGCGGACACCGAGCTCACCGCCGCCGAGCGCCGCGGAGTAGCCGGTACCGCGAACGCCAGCGCTGGCACCTTCGCCTGCGCGGGCACGTGCCGAGGCCCACTCCGTCTTCGATTCGGTGACCGCCTTCGCCATCGCGGCGGCCTCCGCTTCGGTGCCGAGAGCCGTGTACTGCGACTGAGCGCGGCAGGTGGGCATTGGGGCGGAGATCATCACCAGCTTGCCCCGGGCCTTGGGGAGCCAGGCGACGAATGCCGTGCTGTCGGCGAAGCGGGGCAGGACTACGACGGGAAGAATCTGGGGCTTGCCGTTGGTACCGGGCGAGTAACCGACCATCTGCCCTTCGAGCGAGCGGATCCGCGGCGAGACAAGGTCGATATGCGAGGGACCCCGCTCCCAGCCGCGCCAGGTGCCGAAGCGTTCCTTCTTCGCGTCGATGCCGAAGGCCTTGTAGGTGTCGACCAGCCAGTCCTGGGCACGGCTCAGGTTCGGCGTGCCCATCAGGCGCGGGCCGAGCGAATCGAAGAGGACGTGGGCCTGGCGGTAGAGGTCGGTGCTGTCCATGCCGATCGCGTAGATGTGCTTGATGACGGGATCGTCGGTCGGGAAGGACTGGGCATGCAGTGGCGCCACAGCGGCCAGCGAGGCCAGGGCGGCAATGGTGAGCATCCGATGATGGGACATGTGCAATCCAAGGTGGGAGGAACCGATGGGGAGCGAGAAATGGGGTCGAAAGGGTACAACAGGATATATACGAGTAGCGGCTGAGTGTAGTTGCGGTCTGCCGCGACCCGGCTGGGAAAGGCGGATTGATACCGATCTGTGCTCCCTCACGGGGCCGAGCCGTCTCCGTTCACCAGTGCAACGTCTGCCTTGTCGGCCGGAAGTGGGCCGACTCATCCAGGAGAGAGGTCCTATCATGTCCAGTCCTATTCGTAGGCCGTATGCCCTGTTGCTCGCGTCGTTCCTGATGATTCCCGCCGCCGGCTGCGCCAACAAGGCCCGAACCGGCGCGGTCATCGGTGCGGCCGGCGGTGCCGGGGTCGGCGCAGTGGTCGGCAAGGCGACCGGCTCCACCTCCCGGGGCGCGATCATCGGGGCGGTGGTTGGCGGTGGCGTGGGAGCCTACATCGGCCAGAGGATGGACAAGCAGGCCGAGGAGCTCAAGCAGAACATCCCAGGTGCCACGGTGGAACGGGTGGGCGAGGGCATCCAGGTGACCTTCGACTCCGGGCTGCTGTATGACTTCGACTCCGATGTGGTGAAGTCGGCCGCTCGCACCAACCTTGATGCCCTCGCCACCAGCCTCGGCAACTATCCGAATACC
>JBBSPX010000105.1:0-9088 GCA_038258395.1 Gemmatimonadales bacterium
ACCGGGCGGAGAGACCGTGGCACGGGACCGACACGGGCGCGAGGCGCCTCGTGCGTCCGGTGCCGCGCGGCACTCGACCGGCGGTTGGGGCTGTCGCGAATGGATGTGAGGCGAACCGGAACGGGATTCGCAACGGAGTTGAACAGGAACAGTGTGGGATGCAATCCACCGAACGAGGGCCATCCCTCGTCCAGTCACGGTGCGGTACGCGGAGCCGAGGCGGGATTGCATGAACGGAAAGCTATGTGACAGGAGAACTTACGGCAATGTCACGGCGTTCTGAATATCGAGAAACGGACTAGGTGAGGGGCTCGGATCGTCCCCGCCGGAACTATCATTCGACGCGGTCCGATCGACCGCCAGTCTTCACCCATTCGGGCAGATCGCCATGCGCATGCGACACCACCGCTTCGGTCCTGGAACCCTGCTCCTCGCGATTGTGCTGGGATGTGGCGGCGATCCAACGGGACCCTCCGTCGGGCCGCCGGCCACGATCTCGTTCGTCGGCGGCAGCAGCCAGTCGGGGACGGTGGGTGCGACCTCCCCCACCCCACCGGCGGCCAAGGTCACCGACGCGAGCGGCACCGGCGTTGCGGGGGTACAGGTCGTGTTCGATGTCCTGGCCGGTGGTGGCACGATCAGCGGCGATTCGGCGATGACCGATGCCCAGGGCATCGCATCGATTGGAAGCTGGCAGCTCGGCCCGACCCTAGGCACCCAGACGCTCCGCGTCCAGGCCGTAGGGAAGCCGCTCCTCGCCACGCTCAATGTCACGGCCGCTGCGGGCCCACCGGCATCCATCCAGGTGGTGGAGGGTGCGTCGGGCCTGTCGGCGATTGTGAGTCAGCCCGTCTTGACCGTTCCAGTGGTCCGGATCCGGGACACTTTCGGTAACCCGATCGCCAACACCGTTGTGACCTGGACGGTGCTGTCCGGTGGCGGCTCGATTGTGGGGCCGAGTACGACGACGACCGATGCGACTGGACTTACTTCCATTCAGGGCTGGCAGCTCGGGTCGTTCTCTGGGACAAATTCGATTCAGGCGCGCACCACGACAGGCATCACGGCCGTGGTTCAGGCAAACGGCATCGACATTCCTGGTGGAATGGAATCGGAATCCCCCACATCTCAGACCGGCGTCAGCTCGTTCCTGGTCGAGAAGACAGCACGCGTCAGGGTCGTCGATACCGAAGGCCAGCCCGTGGCGGGTGTACCGGTCGTGTTCACACTCACGAGTCTTCCCGGCACAGGTACCATCGCCGGGGTCATCGCGACGACAAACGCGAGTGGAATTGCATCACTCGGGGATTGGCGGATCGGTGCATCGGGAACCTCGGTGGTGCGCGCCGCCGTCGTGGGCGTCCCGGGCCAGTCCGTCACCTTTGAGGCGACCGGGACACCGCGGGCCTTCACCATTGACCTGCGATTCCTCTCGATCCCACCGGCCAATATCCGGGACGCCTTCGTAGAGGCTGCCTTGCGATGGATGGAGATCATCACCGGTGACCTCCCAGACACCTTCGTATCGCTTCCGGCCCAGAGTTGCGTGCTCGACAATGCACCAGCCTTCTCCGAGACGGTCGACGACATTGTCATCTTCGCCGACTTCCCGACGATCGATGGACCGGGAAACATCCTGGGCCAGGCGAATTTTTGTGATACCCGGCCCGGCTCCAGGTTGCCGTCCGCAGGGGGGATGCAGTTCGACATCGCCGATGCACTTGTGCTCGAGTCGACGGGACGATTCAAGGATGTTGCCCTGCACGAGATGGGGCATGTGCTCGGCCTGAGCAAGTTCAATTGGGGACCACTTGGCCTCGTCTCGGGATTGGGCGGCGCCGATCCGAGCTTTACGGGGACTGCTGGCCTCGCGGGCTGGTCGACGTTGGGCATCTTCTACGAGGGCACGCCGGTGCCGGTCGAGAACGATCATGGCGAAGGCACGCGGGACTCGCACTGGCGCGAGAGTGTGCTCAACACGGAGATCATGACCGGCTTCATCGAAGCCGAGGGGATCCCGATGCCACTCACCCGACTCACGGTTGGCGCACTCCAGGATGCGGGCTTCCAGGTCGACCTCACGAAGGCCGACGTCTACGTGGCGACACTCCGGGATGCGCTCCTCAACTTCGGTCCGAAGGAACGACTCGGTGAGACGATTGTGCCCCCTGGACAGGTGGTCGATCGTGATGGGAAGCTGCGCCCGATCAACTGACGCGGCGCGATCCGCATCGATCGCAGCCGGTACAGCGGCGGAGTCGCTCGCCGAACCACTCCATCAGTAGCGCTCGCCGACAGCGGCGGGTCGCTGCGTACCGGGCCATCGCCTCGATCCGGCGCTCGGCCTCGCGACGACGCCGCCTGACTTTCGTCCAGTCCACCCGTCCCCGATCGGGCCGCAGTTCCTCAGCGAGTCGATCGATCGACGCGACCACTCCCGCCGGATGCCGCTGCCTGAGCGCCGGCTCGCGCCACACCGCCTCGACGATCCGCTCATCGGGAAACGTCACGCCCAGTTGCCGATGCGGCATCGCGCTGTCACGAGGATGGGAGTACAACACGCAGTCCGATGCACGTCCATCGCGCCCCGCCCTGCCCGCCTCCTGGTAGTAAGCCTCGGGTGATGGCGGCGGCGTCCAGTGCGCCACGAGCGTGATGTCCGGCTTGTCGATCCCCATGCCAAACGCGGAGGTCGCGACAACCACCCGAATCCGGTCGCCGAGAAATCCGTCAAGTGCCTGCCGCCGCTCGTCCGGCTGGAGCCCGGCGTGATAGGGGGCGGCGACGATCCCGACGCCGCGCAGCGCGTGCGAGATTCCCTCTACGAGGTTGCGGGTCGGCGCATAGACAATGGCGGGCTCCCGGCTGGTACGCACGCGTGCAACCAACTTGGCCAACCGTTCGGGTTCGCTCTGCACCCGCACGACGTGGAACCGGAGATTCGGTCGATCGAAGCTCCCCACAACGCTCGGGGCCCGACGGGCAAATCGGAGCGAGCGCCGGATCTCGTCCCGCACCTCGGGGGTGGCGGTCCCGGTGAGGGCGGTGATCGGTGGATCGCCCAGCACACGGCGCGCGTCGCCGATGCGCTGGTACGCCGGCCGGAAATCGTGGCCCCACTCGACCACGCAATGCGCCTCGTCGACCGCGATCCGGGCGACCTCGATCCCCCGGGCCGCCATGTGATGCGCCAACGAGGTCAATCGTTCGGGCGAGACGTAGACCAACCGGAGTGTCCCTGTCGCCATCGCGTCGAGGGTATCGGCCACCGCGCCACGCGCCAGATCGCCGCCGAGCATCGTCGCCGCGACCCCGTGCGCACGGAGGCGGCCGACCTGGTCCTGCATCAAGGCAATGAGCGGGGAGACGACGATCGTTGGTGCATCGGCCATGAGCGCCGGCACCTGAAAGCAGAGCGACTTCCCGCCGCCGGTCGGCAACACGGCCAGCACGTCCCGATGGGCGAGCACGTGGCGCACCACCCGCGTCTGTAGCGGACGGAACTCCGGATACCCGAAGTGGGTCTCGAGGAGATCGCGGGCGTGGGAGAGCATGCGGCGAAGATCGCGGCAGTACATTGTGATGGCGGTACGACGGAGCGCCAAGTGGCACGTTGTTACGCGATTGACGAGAAACGAGAAACGAGAAACGAGACCCGGGACAGGCGAGAGGTTGGCCGTGTGTTGAGCAGCGACTACTCGTCTCGCGTTTCTCGCTTCTCGCTTCTCGTGAACCGCAGCCCCACCGCCACCGCCAGCATCCCGATCGCCACCCAGGTGAGGCGCTTGTCATCGATGGCGATGGCGAGGACCGCAAGCACAACTCCCACGCCAGCGGCCACCGCGCGGAGCTTGGCACGTGTCACTTGTCGAGAAAGCCCGCGATGCTGCGCTTGAAGTCCTCGGTGCGACGAGCAATCGCGTTGACCCGGGCTCCAAGGAGAATCCCGTCGCGAAAATCACGGCCATCGAGATCGGTGAAGAGTTGCTTCGTGAGGGCGGAGGCCGTGAGCGATCGGCTGGCGAGATCTGCCAGGAGTTGCGCGCACCCCTGATCGAAATCGGCGTCATCGATCACGCGGCTGATCAAGCCCATCGCGAGCGCCTCCTCGGCCATCACGATCCGGCCAGTACCGACCAGATCGAACGCCCGTTTCTCGCCGACGCTTCGTCGCAACATCGTCATCACCATCGCCGGCACGAAGCCCCGTTCGACCTCGGGGTACCCGAACCGGCTTGATCGTGTCGCCACGACCAGGTCTGCGGCCGTCGCCAACCCGGCTCCGCCCGCCAGCGCTCGACCATGCACCATAGCCACGACGATCTTGGGCAGCCGACGCATGGCGAGAAACACCTCACCCAGCCCGAGCGCGTCGTGCTCGTTCTCCTCCATCGACTGATCGACTGAGGTGAGCAACTCCGCCAGATCGGCTCCGGCACAAAAGTCCGGACCATTCCCGCGGAGCGCCACCACCCGCACCACGCCGTTCAATTCCGCCTCGGCCATCGCCTCGGCGAGGCGCCCGATCATGTCGCGCGAGAGTGCGTTGCGCTTGTCGGCCCGATCGAGCGACACGACCATCACCCCATCCGCGATCCGGACATCGACATGCTCGCTCACGCGGCCAACTCCTTCGCCCGCTTGGCCAACTTCCGGGGCACCTCGATCTCCATTCGGAGCAGCGCCGTCGAATACACTTTGCCCTGTGCATCGGTCTTGAGCGAGAGCGTGCCACCGCCGTCGAGCGCACCGTGCAACATGAAATTGAGCGCCTGCAGATTAGGCAACTCATACCGGTCGACGTTGGAGACCATACCCTTGAAGTGCTTGGCTACGCGCCGGGCTGTCACCTCGCGCTCAAGCACATCGTAGAACGCGGGGTCGAGCGCGATCAATCCGACGTTCGCCGCATCACCCTTGTCGCCGGAGCGCGCATGGGCCAGCCAGCGGAGTTGCATTGTGGTAGTTGCCATCAGACCATCTCCACGGTGACATGAGGTTCGATCAGGGTCCGGTCGACCAGCGCCGGCCAGTAGGCGACGATCTCCTCCACCTGTGGCCGTCCACCGGCGAACCCCGTGACACTGGGAGGCCCCGTGAGCACGAGTGGCGCGATCTCGCGCGTGAACCGCTCGACTGGCTGCCGGTCCCGCGCCCGCACTCCCACCCGGAGCATCACCTCGGCGAGTTCCGGATCGGCGGGACCCGCGAGCTTGCCATGGGTGGCATTGACGCCGACGAACTCGGTGAGGATCTGCTCGAATTCGAGCCCAAGCGCCCCGAGCCGCTTGCGAAGAATCTTGTCGGCCGCACGCGCCTTGTCGTACGCCTCGGGCCACGAGTAGACCAGACTCCCGATTGCCTTGTAGCCGTAGAACCACGCGATCGAGACCTTGAGCATGTCGGTGCGCGGTCCACCGGTGATGCCCGACACCCGGACGCGGTCCTTGCCGGTCTGGTCGAGGCGGATACTGGTGAAGTCCGCCACCCCATCGGGCGTGATGTATTCCTTCGGATCACCCATCTCGTACACGAGTTGCTCGGTGACCGACGCGACATTCACCACGCCGCCCGTCCCGGGATGCTTGGTGACCGTGAAGCTGCCATCCGCACGTGCCTCGACGATCGGGAAGCCGACATCCTCGAGTCGCTTCACCTTGCGCCAATCGCGCAACAGGTTGCCTCCGCTGCTCTGTGCCCCACACTCCAGGATGTGTCCGGCGATGGTTCCGGCGGCGATCCTATCCCAGTCATCGTAGGACCAGCCGAACTCGTGCACCAGCGGACCGAGCGTGAGCCCGGTGTCGGTCACCCGACCAGTGATCACGATATTGGCACCCTGGCCCAATGCATCAACCACCGGCCGCATGCCGAGATAGGCGTTGGCCGCCCTGACCTGGTCGCGGGCATCGCTGAGGGGACGACCGGTGTCCATGTTGGCGAAGGGTTCACCGCCCGCCATCATCTCGTCGAGCCGCGGCAGGAGATCGTCACCACCGACCAGTGCAATCCGAATCTTGTCACCCACTCCAGCGGCGTTGGCCACACGACGTACCGCTTCGGCACAGGCGCGCGGATTGACCCCGCCGGCGTTCGAGATCACGCGGACACCTTTGTCGGCGATTTCCGGCAGGATCTGCTCGATCATGGTGACGAAGTCGCGTGCGTAGCCCATGGCCGGATCGCGGCTCCGCTGCTTTTGCAGAATCGACATCGTGACTTCGGCGAGGTAATCGAGCACGAGGTAGTCGATGTCGCCGCCCTTCACTTGGCGGATCGGTGCCTCGAGCCAGTCGCCCCAAAAACCCTGGCCGCTGGCAATGCGGATCGTGCGTTCTGCCGTCATTCGGGTGCATCCTTCCCCGGTGTCGGGGTGAGTTCCGTGATCCATGGCGTGCCCTCCGCGTCGCGCGCGGTGATCCTGAGCAGCGGGACCAAATCAGGATCGGCGGTACGTGATGCCGCGACCGCCGATCCGTGCACGGTCCGTCGCTCGCCCGGGGTGAGCCGGAACCGGTCCACCCCGCCAATACCCGCTGCGACCGGGGCTGCGTCGAGGTACCGCACCGTCACGTGTGCCTCCCAAGGCGTGGCGGGCGCCTTGGTCACCGCTGCGGGCGCCAAGACAACGTACACCGTGTCCCCACGGAGATGCGGCGGGGGCGTGAAGTGCATCCGGCCAAACGCGTAGGTCATCGGCGCCTCGGCGAGCAGGCGTCCGTTCCGGTCGCGCAAGGTCACCCCGAGGTCGGTGAACCTCGACCAATCGCCCGCAGGAACGTCGATGTCCAAGCGAAGCGTCGCGGCCCAGGAAGGGATCGGCAAGGCGAACTGTGCCGGTCGCGCCGTATCTGCCCCCAGCGTGAACCGCGACTCGGCACCGATCCATTCCGCCGCGAGCGCGACCTGGATCGGCGCGCTGGTCATGTTGGTGGCGCCGAGGACCAGAGCTCCGTTGCCGAGCGTGGCGTCCAGGCGCACCGGTCCCTGGCGGACGCTCACCCGCGCCGCCACCCCAACGGTCGGACTGGCCACGAGCGCGATCTCGTAGCGTGCCCGTTGCACATCGTCACCCGGGATGCGGATGACTGCGCGCTCCTCCCGATACCCGGCTGTCGTGAGGACGCGGTCCCGAGCCGGCTGCCCCCCCCCCGCGGGGAGGCCGGCCAGGACGAGGCCCGTTCGTGGGGGGGTTGCGACGGCGACGGCGAGTGCCCGCCCGCTATCGGCATCGACCACCTCGCGACCGATCTCCCCCGCCTGCATGGCGAGGAGCGTGTGGACGTCACCAGCGAGCGGCATGGGTCGACGAATCGTGACCGGCACCCGGAGCAGGACGCCGAGGCCCTCGTCGTCCGCGTCCTCGACAAGGAGCGCCCCGATCCGGACGCCGGCGGTGAGATGGGACCCTGGCTCCACATGCAGACTCACGGTGGTGCCAGCGATCGGCAGTGGGCGCACAGGATCCCCTTCGATCTCGAGCCACGGCACTGTGCTGCGGAGGCGGATGCGCATCGCACCGCCATCATCGCGGCGGCGAAGGAGGACGCCGAACCGCTCCGGTAGCACGACGCCATCGAACCAGACACCACTGTGGGTCGAGTCGTTGGCCGCGAACGATTCGAGCGCGGGCACCTCGGAGGTCGCCTCGAGATAGCGCATCGCCGCGAGGATGTTCGGGACACCAGCGCCCTGGTCCAGTATCGTCGCGAACGGCACCGGTGTGGCCGTGGCCATGAGTGCTTGCTGAAGGTGGACCCGATTCGCGGGCCTCCCCAGGGCCACCTGCAACGAAATGAGGCGGGCGATGAGGCCGGCCACATGCGGCGCGGCCATGGAAGTCCCGCCGAGCTCCTCATGTCCCGCGTTGTAGCGGGGTACGGTCGACCAGGCGGTCCCGGGCGCCACAAGATCTGGTCCGGCGCGTTCGCCCCCTCGCGAAGAAAAGTGTGCCACCGGATCGGGGATGCTGCTGCCTGGCCCCAACCCCGCGAACACCAGCGGGGATGTCGCACCTACCGAGAGGACCCGGGTCGCACTGGCGGGAAATCCGAGCGTGCTGAGCCCCGGTCCATCGTTGCCAGCGGACACTGTCATCACGAGACCGGGATGAGCGCGGAGGACCGAGTCGACCAACGCATCGAGCAGCGCCGTCCCCTCACGCTGGTTCCCGACGCCGAACGAGAGGTTGAGGACAAGCGGCATGCGCCGCTCCGCTGCAGCCACGAGTGCAAACTGAATCGCCTCGACCAGTGAACCCGTGGTCGTCACGCCGCCGAGGCCGTTGGAGGCGATCTTGAGGCCAAGCAACCTGGCACCGGGTGCCACACCGTCGAAACCCTCGACATCGTAGAGTCCGAAACCTGCCGCGATGCCTGCGACATGGGTTCCGTGACCATCGGCATCGAACACGAGTGTGAGCACCGGCAGCCCATCACGCTCCGACAGGGTTGCGCTCAGCACGACGCGCGGTGCCTGCGCGGTATCGGCCGACCATCCCGACCAACGGCCCGTTCGATCGAAGTCCTCGAGCGCGTCGTCATTGGCGAGGGTACCGTCGAGGTCACTGTCAATCATGGCGAACCACGCCGACGGCCCACGGGCGACGATGACCAGCAGGGTATCGCCAACGACGCCGTTGCCACTCAAGTCCGCGCCCGCGCCTTGCCCGAATCGCGCCTCCGGAACGAGGCCGGCGTAGAGTTGCCCGGAAGCGAGGGCGGCCAGACGCGACCTCCCCCCAACCATGAAGTGTCCAACTCCGACGCGGTCGCCATCCACACGTGCGGGGGTGAGTGTGATGGACCCTTCGCCGCTGAAATCGCGGAGCGCCACCACCTTCCGTTGACCGTCGCTGGTGCGCTGCAATCCCGGCACCGACGGATCGATGCCGCTGTCGAGAATCCCAATCAACACCCCACGGCCATCGCGTTCCGGGTGCAACTGCGCAAAGGCATCAACGCCAGTGGCGTGGAGTGGCATCAGCCCGGCGCGGTACGCCGCTCGCGCCGCCTCAGTTCGATCCGGGGTCACGACGGTGGCCTGTGGCGATACCGGTTCAACAGGAACCGGGACGATTGACGGGGCT
>JBBSPX010000106.1:0-9005 GCA_038258395.1 Gemmatimonadales bacterium
CTGACGATGCCATCGCAGGCCACACAATGCGGGGTGCCGACCCGAGCCCAGAGGAGCCGCAGGAAGTCGAACACTTCGGTCGCCGTTCCAACCGTGGAACGTGCCGACATCGCGGGGGTCCGCTGCTCGATCGCCACCGATGGTGCGATCCCCTCAAGTCGGTCGACCAGCGGCTTGGGCATCCGCTCCAGGAACTGCTTTGCGTAGCTCGAGAGCGACTCGATGTAGCGGCGCTGGCCTTCGGCATAGAGGGTATCGAAAGCGAGCGAGCTCTTGCCGCTGCCCGAGGGCCCCGTGACCACCACGAGGGCACGTCGAGGGATGTCGACCGAGATGCCCTTCAGGTTGTGTTGTCGGGCGTTCACGACGCGGATCACAGGGCGGGGCACGTCAGAAACGTAATGACCACACGCGATGCGAGAAGCGGGAAGCGAGAAGCGAGAGGAGCCCTCCCAATTGTCGGGTTGGCCGATGGGCAGTACCTTCTGCCGCAATGGCCCGCCTCCTCACTCCGACCGCGCTTCGGCGCGGATTCTTGCTCTTCGTCGTCATCTCGCTTGTCGCGTACGCGGCGGTGTTTTTCTATGGCAACGATACCGCGGGGTTCCTCGCATCGCTCGCAGGGATGCATTGGGGATGGGTGCTGGTTGGCCTCTGCCTCGCCTCGATGGATTGGATCGGCGGTGGCTTTCGGCTTTGGATCCTCGCGCGACAGGTCCATCCGAATCCGGACTTGCCCGGTTTGATTGTTGCGGGCGGGATGGGAGCCTGGGGGTCGTATGTGACCCCACTCCAGGCCGGCTCGTCGCCGATGATGGTGTACGCGATGAAGCGGACCGGCATTCCGGTGCCGAAGGCGGTGACCGTGGTGCTGATGTCGTTCATCGCCACGGTCATTTTCTTTGCGCTCAGTGGACCCCTCGCCCTGTACTTCGGTGCGGGTCAGGCGCTCGGCGGCCGCGGCGATCTGCTGGGGTTCTCCCTGCTCGATCTCTTCCGGGGATCGATGACCGTCTTCGCGGTCCTGGGTGTCCTGCTTTTGACGGTGATGATCGCCCCGAAGTGGGTCTCCGGTGGGGTGCACCGGCTGGCCGAGTCGCTCGGGCGACGGCACGCGGCGATCGGCAAGCGACTCGAGGGCCTCCGAGCTGGGATCGATCAGGCGCACGAGAGCATGCGTGCCTTCAACTCGCCACGGGGCTGGCTGGCGCTCTTCTGGGCCACTGTCGTGAGCGGTCCGAGCCATGCCAACAAGCTGCTTGCGGGCTATGTGGCGCTCCGGGCGGTGGGGATCGAAGCGAATTTCGTCGATGTCCTGCTCGTGCAGACCTTGATCACGTTCCTGCTCTACTTCGCCCCGACACCGGGTGCGTCGGGGATCGCCGAGCTGCTCAGCGCGGCGGTGATGAGTGTCTATGTCCCCCGGGCGATCGTGCCGGTCTACACGTTGGTTTGGCGGATGATCCTGAGCTGGTTCACGATCGCCGGCGGGTTCGCGGTCTTCTCACTCTGGGTCCGGAAGGGGCTCAAGGCGATCGAGGTCGAAAGCGGTTAGGGGCGGTGGATGGTGCAGGGGTGGTTGCGGAGGATTCCGCGTGGCGTTTTCGCTTGCCCCGGTGCCGGTCCGCCGGGTAGGTTTGGCGTTCCCCGAGCCGCACCATCATGTTGATCAGGAGGTCCTGCTGCGCCACGAGGGATTGGTGACAGGTCAACCCACGCTCTCCACCGAGCGCGGGACCGGGTCTGGAAGCGGCCCACTGCTGGCCGTCCTCGTTTCGCGGACCGCGAGAACGGGCGTCCCCGAGCGGAGCAGTATCCGCCGCGTGCCGCTCACACTGGGACGGGGCACCGGGTCGGATGTCCGTCTGGATGCGGCTTCGGTGAGCGCGCCTCATGCGGAGTTGGCCCTCCGAAGTGGGGTCTGGTTCTTGCGAGATCTGGGCTCGACCACAGGCTCGTGGGTCGATGGTGAACGGGTCGAGGATATCGCACCCGTGGCGCCTGGATCGACACTTCGCCTTGGCGAGATTGAATTGGTATTGGTGCCTCATGACCGATGGGAGCATTCCGACGTGATTCCCGAGTTGGCCGCTGATCTTCAAGTCCCGACTGATGCTCCCCGTCATCCCGCGCCCCGGGCCATGTTGTCGCTGGAAAGCGTCGCTGCCGGTGGACCATCGCTGGCAACGTGGCTACTTGTCTCGACGATCGCTGTGGTGGCCGTCGTCGCCTTCCTGATCTGGGGTCGATGATGCGCTTCAGTTGCGCCGCGCGCACCGATGTCGGCGTCGTCCGATCGGGAAACGAGGACACCTACCTGATGGCCAACGAACGCGGGCTGTTCGTGGTCGCCGACGGGATGGGTGGACATGCGGCGGGCGAGGTGGCGAGCGAGATGGCCGCGCGCCTGATCGCGGAGCGCTACGCCCCGGTCAAGGGCATGTCCGACGACGAGTTGATGGGGCAGATGGTCGGGGCGATCCGCTCCGCCAACGCCGCGATCTTCGAGCGGACCGTCACCGAGCACGACAAGCGGGGCATGGGGACCACGGCCACGGCCCTGGCATTGTTGCCAACGCGATACCTGATCGGGCATGTCGGCGACTCACGCGCCTATGTGTTGCGCGGTGGCGTCCTCAGTCAGCTGACCAAGGACCACTCCTACGTGCAGGAACAGGTCGACGCGGGGCGACTCTCCCCTGAGGATGCCCGGGTTCACCCGTATGCCAATGTGATCACCCGCTGCGTCGGCTCGAATGGCGACGTGGTGCCCGAGCTCTTCGTGGGCACGCTCGATCCCGACGACCTGCTGCTACTGGCGTCTGATGGCCTCACCGGGATGATCGAGGATGAGGACCTGCATGGGATCCTGAGCCAGGAATCGACGCTCGAGGAGAAGGTCGACCGGCTGATCGCCGAGGCCAACCGGCGCGGCGGACTCGACAACATCACGGTGATCCTGGTGCATGTCGAAGAACTTTAGGCTCGACTGCGCCCTTAGGCTCGACCGTCAGGTGGAGCTTCCACGATCAACGATTGACGATTAGGGATCAAGGATCAACGATGAACGATGTGAAATGGGCCGTCTCCCGTGTGGGGAGCCGGCCCTTTCTGCCTATCCGCTGATGGCGTGCGGAATCCGGTCGAGCTGCCGTGGCGCGCTGGTGAACACCCGGAGACGCCTGGCACTGCGGTACAGCTCATCGGCAACGCGCGGCAGGCCGATCTGGCCAGCCCGACCCTCGTCGGTGAGCCGCTCGACAGTGCCCTGGCGGGTGAGCAGGGCCAGATCCACCCCGAGCATCGAACTCCGAGCAGGGAAATCGATCAGCACTCCCCCCCCCGGCAATCCCAACTCATCGGCAAGCGCATCTTCGACGGCCTCGAGCCGG
Organism: Gemmatimonadales bacterium; assembly: GCA_038258395.1. Classification (GTDB taxonomy): domain Bacteria; phylum Gemmatimonadota; class Gemmatimonadetes; order Gemmatimonadales; family GWC2-71-9; genus Palsa-1233. Next base: position 3,393 of record JBBSPX010000106.1, read on the forward strand.
TCCGGATCCTCCGAAAGCCAGGTGGGCAGATCATCCGGTACTTCGGTCGCGGGAAGATCGAGCGCACGCTTGTAGAGACGACGTTCGCGCAGGGCCACGGCGAGTCCCGTGGGATCATGATTGACCAGCAGGGAGTGCAACGAGTCGTCGGTGGCCTCGGCGAGGGTGGTGGCATCGGCTGCCCCGAGGCGGACCGTCGCGCGCACGGCACGCTTGAACATGCAGGTGGCGCTCCGGACCGCGTGATGCCAGTAGACGTTCCGGTACATCTGGTACTTGGCGAAGAGCATGCTCTCGAGCGCGCTGGCACCCTTCTCGTGCACACCGACCTCACGCCGGCCGCCCGGCGTGGTCACCAGCGTCAGTGACGAGAGCAACCGATCGACATCGAGGGTTCCATAGGGCACGCCACAATTGCGCGCGTCGCGCGAGAGGTAGTCGATCTTGTCGAGGTCGAGCGAGCCGGAGACCAGGCCACCGAGCGGCGATGTCGAGAGGCCTTGCACCAACGCCCCGATCCGTTCGATGAGCCCGTCGCCACCAAGCCCACGAAGCACCTCGCCCAACTCGCCCTGACCGAGTCGCGCCGTGCCAATGGTCTCGTGATGCGGGAAGCCGGCCTCCTCGAGCGCGTGGGAGAACGGGTAGTGCCCGATGTCGTGCAGCAGCGCCGCGAGGCGCACCGCGAGGAGGTCGGATTCATCGATGCCCCGAAGGTCACCGCGCTCGTCAAGCGTGGCCAGTGCGCGACGGCTCAGGTGATACGCGCCGAGGGCATGCTCGAAGCGTGAGTGCGTGGCGCCGGGGTAGACCAGGAAGGCGTGGCCCAATTGGCGGACGTAGCGCATGCGCTGGACCGCGGGCGTGTCGAGGCACGCCACCGCGGCCGGCTCGAGACGGATGTTGTCCCAAAGCGGGTCGCGGATGACTTCGAAGTGTGGCGGGTTCATGCGGTGCTCCGGTTTCCCTACGGCCGCTCCGGTTCCAAGCTCCAGTGCTCCGGACTCCGCCACAGCGCGGAGAGGATCAGCTCACGCATCAGCATGAACTCCTGTGGCAGCCGGTCGTAGAGTTTCTCGAACAGGTCCCGGTGGCCGAGCAGTTCGGTCTTCCATTGCTCACGATCGACATCCATCAAGGCGAGGAAGGTCTCCTTCGGGAAGTCCAATCCGTCCCAGCGGATATCCTCGTAACGCGGCATCCATCCAATCGGCGACTCGATCCCAGCGGCGCGGCCGCGGACGCGACCGACCACCCACTCGAGCACACGCATGTTCTGGCCGAAGCCAGGCCAGATGAACTTGCCGTCGTCGTCCTTCCGGAACCAGTTGACGCAGAAGATGCGCGGCGGCTCGGAGAGCCCGCGACCCATCTGCAGCCAGTGATTGAAGTAATCGCCCATGTGGTAGCCGCAGAACGGCAGCATGGCGAACGGATCACGCCGGACCAGCCCCGTCGCGCCGGCGGCGGCCGCGGTGGTCTCGGAGCCGATCGTGGCGCCGAGGTAGACGCCGAAGCTCCAGTTGAAGGCCTGATGGACCAGCGGGACCGTGGTCGCACGACGGCCACCGAAGATGAACGCGCTGATCGGCACACCCGCCGGATCCTCCCACGCCGGATCGATCGACGGGCACTGCGACGCGGGGCCGGTGAAGCGTGCATTCGGATGCGCGGCCGGTGTCTTCGACTCGGGCGTCCAGGGATTGCCATGCCAGTCGGTGAGACGGGCCGGCGGCTCCTTGGTCATCCCCTCCCACCAGACGTCACCGTCTTCGGTGAGCGCCACGTTGGTGAAGATGCTGTTTGACTCGATGGTGGCCATCGCGTTGGGGTTGGTCTCGTACGATGTACCCGGCGCGACCCCGAAGTAGCCGGCCTCGGGGTTGATCGCCCAGAGCTTGCCATCATCGCCGGGACGAACCCACGCGATGTCGTCGCCGACGGTGGTGACCTTCCAGCCCTCATAGCCCTCGGGCGGGATCAGCATTGCGAAGTTCGTCTTGCCGCACGCGCTCGGGAAACCGGCCGCGACATACGTCTTCTCGCCCTTCGGGTCTTCGACACCGAGGATCAGCGTGTGCTCGGCCATCCATCCCGCGTCGCGTCCCATCACGGAGGCAATCCGGAGCGCGAAGCACTTCTTGCCCAGCAGCGCGTTGCCGCCGTAGCCGGATCCGTAGGACCAGATTTCACGATCTTCGGGGAAATGCACGATGTACTTCTGGTCCTTGTTACACGGCCACGTGACGTCGGCCTGTCCGGGCGTGAGCGGCATGCCCACCGAATGCATGCACGGCACAAAGTCGCCCTGGCCCAGCGCGTCGAGCACGCGACGGCCCATGCGCGTCATGATCTTCATGTTGACCGCGACGTAGGGAGAGTCCGAGAGCTCGACACCGATGTGGGAGAGTGGCGAGCCGACAGGCCCCATCGAGAACGGCACGACGTACATCGTGCGGCCCTGCATGCAGCCGTCGAACAGGCCGCGCAGGGTCGTGCGCATCTCGCGCGGGTCGACCCAGTTGTTGGTCGGCCCAGCGTCCTGCTTCCGCTTGGAACAGATGAAGGTGCGATCCTCGACCCGGGCAACGTCGTTGGGATCGGAGAGCGCCAGGTAGGAGTTCGGTCGCTTGGCCTCGTTCAGCTTGATGAACGTGCCGCTCTCGACCATCTCCGCGCAGAGCGCGTCGTACTCGGCATCGGACCCGTCACACCAATGGATCGCCTCGGGACGCGTCAGGTTGGCCATCTCGGCGACCCAGCGCTTGAGGCCGTCGTGGTTGACCCACGATGGGGCCGTGTACGAGGGGGCGGATTGGTTGGTGCTCATCAGCTCTCCGGCATGAGGATCACGAGGGGCGGACGGGGAATCCGCCACGACAGCAACCTCGGAAAATGGGCCGGACCGTCGTGGGGGGCAAATCGACGGCCCGTGGGGAGGGGGTCGGTGCTCGCCGCTACTCGAAGCGGAAGAGTCTGCCGCCCATCGTGAAGATGAGGGCGCCCTCGCGAGCGGAGACAAAGAGGCGAGAAATCGGGTTTCCAGCCTGGGAGGCTGTCGCGGCCTGTCCCTCACTCTGCTCTGGGCCGATGGTCCATCGCTGGAGAAGCCCCGGCGTGGCCTCCCCGGTGACCGCAAGACAGCCACCCGGATGGCACCCGGCAGCGAGCATCCTGGCCCCGGGACCCAGGGCCACCCGGCTGGTCCAGCGAGCGTCACCGTTCGCGGAGATGGCAACGACCTCGCCGGAGCCGTACACGAGGAGCACGGCACCGTTCGGCCCCGCGACGATCTGGAATGGGCGAGGCCGGTCGGTCAGGAGCGTGGTCGTGGCGGAATCGGGCCCGATCTGTCCGATCACGATGCCGAGATAGTCGAGTGGCAGGGTCAGAGCAGGCCGGGCATAGAATCCGAGTGCAACGAAGTGGTCGCCGTCGAGCCACGCAAGATCGGTGAGCCAGTTGGGCGTCCCCGGTGGAACGACGGCAAGTCCGGCCGAGTCGCGGTAGAGCGTCATGAGTCTCCGCCGGTCGCCCTTGTCCCGGGTGTTGCCCAGATACAATTCGGCGTGCTCGCGCACGGGCACAAACGTGTCGACGGGACCGACACTCACCACACTCAGGGTGCGGTCGGATCCGTCGAGTGCCGCGGTGACCACTCGGTTGAGGGAATCCAGTTGGCCCGCGCGGCGATCGCAATCCATGAACGTCCCGCTGCCCCCTGCGGCGGGCAGGAGGCCGAGGCAGACGTCCGCGGTATCGCGCGTGGATCGGCTACCATCGGGGTCGGTTTGGGGGATGCGGTTCTGCTTGATGAACAGCACCTGCGCCCCATCGGCGCTCAGTCCAATGGCGTTGACGGGAAAGGCGGTGAGCTGTGCCGGTGTGCCATCCCGCCACGGGCCGGTATGCCGATCGGACACGCCACTCGGCGGTATGCTGTGCTCGCAGCCGAGCAGCAGCACCGCCAGTACGAGCATCGCCGACCGTCCCAGACGCATCAGCGCACCGGGACGAGGGTGACGGGGAGGTGATACACCGCCTCGATGGTGGCCACGTCACGGGCCGAGAGGTCGGTGCGCGTCGGGGAGACGAACATCACATCGTTGGCATCGGTCGAATGCGCGAAGATGCCGATGGCGTGGCCGAACTCATGGAGCACGGTCGCGTCATAGCACGCCTGGAGGCGCGGGTCGGGGGGGGTGATCAAGGTGGCGACCTGGACCCGGATGGGGAGGGCGAGGGTCCCGGCCGATCGGTCGGGCTCGAGGTCGGTGAACCCGAAACAGCCATCCCCCCCCCCAGAGAGCCGTACGCCGCTTGTCGGCTTGACGGGCGCCTCATTGCGCACGATGATATCGGCGCCCGTGGAGTCCGGGACGAGGGCCATGCGCAACTCGCCGTACACGAACGCATCCTGCCAGGTGTTGATGGCGTGGAGCACACTGCCGCGGAGTGGTGAGTCGGCCTCGACGTAGACCGTGACCGGGAGGAAGCTGCGTGGCCAATGGAAGGCGAGTGGCGTGGCTCCCCCCCCCCGTGCCGAAGTCCCGATACTCGTACGGATCGACGCCCGGCGGTGGCAGGAGTTCGGTGCAGGCGGACATGCTCAGCACCAGGATGAGACTGCGAATGAAGCGGCCCATCAGAGTCCCCGTTCCAAGCCGAGCGTGAGCGCGCCGCGATGGACCGCCTGGGTGCCGGAGTAACGCTGCGATTGGAGCCGAGTCGTATTGAAGGCATGGTAGTCGTAGCGGGCATCGACAATCACCCGCATCGCGGTACTGAGCGGATGACTCCAGGCGATGCCGCCACCGATCAGCAGCGGGCTCGGGTTGCCATCGCGGAAGGCACCGATCTGCTGCTCCGGCATGTAGCGGAGCATGCCGACCGTCGCCTCCCATCGGAACGCGCCGCGGACCGGCCCATCGGCCACCAGTCCAATCTGTAGCGTGGCCAGGCGACCGAGGTCGCCGCTGGTGGAGGCACCACCGTCGTACACCTTGAGAGTCCCGGTGGCATACCGTCCCTCGATCCCGAGCCGGTAGCCCTGCCGGAACGCCCAGCCGATCAAGGCGGTACCCGTTGGGCTGAGGGACGGCCTCTGGCTGATCGGGTCCTGGATCACCTCGCCGACCAGGGTGCTGCTCACCGTGCCTCCGGCGCCCAGCCTGACAAACGCCTGACCGACGGCCACGTCGGCGGCAAGGGTACCGAGGAGCACGAGTCCACCGAGCGCAGTCCGGAGCGTGCGGCCGTTCACGAGGCAAACCCGCGCAATAGCGCCAGCATGCGGCGGTCGTTGGTCACCATGTCGTCGCCCTTGGGGGTTTCGAGGAGTTTGGGGATGGTGGCGAATCTGGGATCTTGCATGATGCGCCGGAACGGTTCGAGTCCCAGGGACCCCTCGCCGATCAGTTCGTGGCGGTCCTTGTGGGAATCATACGGCGTCTTCGAATCGTTGAGATGCATGCAGGCGAGCGGGTCGAACCCGATCGCCTCCTCCCAGACCCGCCACACGCCGTCGAAGTCACCTACCAGATCGTAGCCTGCCGAAAAGAGATGACAGGTGTCGGCACAGAAGGCGATCCGGTGGCGGACGTCGTCGGCCAC
>JBBSPX010000107.1:0-8788 GCA_038258395.1 Gemmatimonadales bacterium
CCGCTTCGGCCTCGAGTGCGGCATGGGACCAGGCGAGGGTCGCGTTGAGATGCGCGGCGGATTCCAGGCGATCGACCAACTCCGTCACGACATGGTCCGATGTCACTCGTCACCCAAGCCGTCGAGGGCCGGCACGACGAAGAAACCATCCTGCCAGGCAGGAGCGTTCGCCGCTGGGGGCCGGGAGAGGGGGACCGGATCGACCACGTCGGCGCGGAGCCGGAGTGCCGCTGGGCCAACGTCGATCGATGTGAGTGCGTCGGCCCCGACATCGGGAAGCTGCTCGACGAAGGTGACGATCCGCTCCATGTCGGCCGCCAGACTCTGCAGCTCAGCGGCGGAGATTTCGAGTTCCGCGAGCTTCGCAATGTGGCTGACCTCGCCGGTTCCGATCTTCATGCACTCTCCCAGTCGCGCTCGAGGCCAGCAAAGGCGACGAGCAGTTGCTTGGTGCCCACCTCGGGATCGTCGAAGGCCACCGTCACCTTGGTGTCCTTCCCAGCCCCACTCAATCCCATGATCGCGCCCGAGCCAAACCGGCGATGACTCACGCGCTCCCCCTTGATGTAACGGGGCGCCGCCTGATTGTCCTGCTCGGGTGCCGGCACCGCGGTCGCGGGCGTCGAACGGAATGACTGTCGCACCTCGGCGATGGGCGGCGGCGGACGCTTTTCGCGCGAGCCGCCCCAACGGGTGCTCCCCCCCGTGTGCCCGCCCCCGCTGCCACTCCAGTTCCCGCTCCCGGACCAGCCACTGGTGATCCCGCCGGCGCCGAACGAGGTCCGTTGTTCATCGATGAGCTCGGTCGGCAATTCCCGGAGGAAGCGCGACGGTGTACCTGGTCGCATCTCCCCCCCCCTTCTCCGGGCACGCGCCCAGGTGAGGATCAACGCGTCACGCGCGCGGGTCAGACCGACGTAGCAGAGGCGACGCTCTTCCTCGAGCCCGTCGGTCGATTCGAGCGCGCGACCCAGCGGGAAGAGTCCGTCCTCCATCCCCGACAGCACCACCACCGGCCATTCCAGCCCCTTGGCGGTATGGAGGGTCATGAGCATGACGCCGTCCGCATCGCCGTTGCTGCTGTCGACCGCCGAGAGCAACGCGGATTCGGCGAGCCAACGCTGGAGCGGTGTGCCAGGTTCCTGATCCTCCGCGGCCGTCACGACCTCGGACCACTCGGCAGCACTCGCCACGAGTTCACGCACGTTGTCCCAGCGATCGGCCCCCTCGAGCCCCTCCGCGAGGAGGGCCTTCTCGTAGTCGAGGGCGGCGAGCAACTCCTCCATCACGATTGCCGGCGCCGATTCACCAGCGCGGTCGATGCTCCGACGAATCAAGTCGGCGAACTCCAGCAACGCCGTCCTGACCCCAGGCCGGAGCCCCGTGACCATCTCCCCCTTCTCGGCGGTGGCGAGGAGTGGCAGGTGCCAGTGGCGTGCGGACGCGGTCAGTTCGGCCATCGCCGAGGGCCCGATCCCGCGACGAGGCACGGTGATCGCGCGGAGAAAGGCCTGGTCGTCGCTCGGGTTGGCGACCAGCCGGAGATAGGCCAGCAGATCCTTCACCTCGCGGCGATCGAAGAACGAGATCGCACCGATGATCCGGTACGGCACGCCACCACGCCGCAGCGCCTCCTCGAGGGCACGAGACTGCGCATTGGTGCGATAGAGTATCGCCATCCCGCGAAAGCCAACCCCCGTGCGTTCGCGCCGTGCAAGCTCGGCGGCGATCCACTCGGCCTCATCGCGCTCGTCGGCGGCACCGAGTACCACCAACGAATCACCGCCCGGACGCGAGGTCCGGAGCGTCTTGCCGAGCCGGCCACTGTTCCGCGCGATCACGGCGTTGGCGGCGTCGAGGATCGGCTTGGTCGAGCGGTAGTTCTCCTCGAGTCGTATCATCTCGGTGCCCGCAAAATCCGTTTGGAGCGAGCGCATGTTGCCGACATCGGCGCCACGCCAGCCGTAGATCGACTGGTCGTCGTCGCCGACGGCGAACAGGTTGCGATGCCTGCCGGCGAGGGCCCGAATCAGCGCGTACTGGGCACCGTTGGTGTCCTGGAACTCGTCGACCAGCAGGAAATCGAACCGCTGCTGCCAGCGCGCGAGCACGTCGGGGTGATCGCGGAACAGGGCAAGCGGATGCAGGAGCAGATCGTCGAAGTCCATTGCATTCGCGGTGTGGAGCGCCTGCTGATACGCCACGTAGACATCGGCGGCCACCCGGATCGTGGGATCGCCGGGGGCGGATCGTTCGAGGTCCTGCGCGGTCTGCATCCGATTCTTGGCGCCAGAGATGATCCCCTGGACCACCCGCGGCGGAAAGATCTTCGCCGGATGGTTGCGTTCGTCGAGCAGGCGCTTGATGAGCGACGTCGAGTCGTCCTGATCGTAGATGGTAAACCCCCGGGTGAAGCCGATGCGTTCGGCCTCGCGCCGGAGGAGGCGCGCGGACAGCGAGTGGAAGGTGCCGATCCAGAGTCCGGTCGGATCGCGATCGAGCAGCGTGCCGATCCGCTCCTTCATCTCGCCGGCGGCCTTGTTGGTGAACGTCACCGCGAAGATTCGGTCGGGTCGAACGCCCTCAGTCTGGATCAGGTTGGCGATCCGCGTGGTGAGCACGCGCGTCTTGCCCGATCCGGCACCCGCAAGCACCAGAATCGGCCCCCTGACATGCGCCGCGGCTCGGCGCTGGGCATCATTGAGTCCGTGCAGGAGCGTGTCGTTCATTTGGTCGCCGACGGGAATCGCATCAGGAAAGTCGTCCCTTGTGTCACGGGTTCGAGCGTGATGGTGCCGCCGTGCGCCTCCTCCACCACGCGGCGGACCAGCGCGAGCCCGATACCCCAGCCGCCCCGCTTGGTCGTGACGCCGGGTTCGAAGAGCGTTCGACGAAGCTCACGCGGCACGCCGGGGCCATCGTCATGGACCCGCACCGCGACCATGTCGCCCTCGATGTCGGCGCTGAGGACGATTGTGCCGCCGCGACCCTGCAGCGCATCGGCTGCGTTCTTGACGAGTGCCTCGAACGCCCATTCCAGCAGGACCGGGTCACCATGGACAATCGGTCCGGCTCCCGGTGCATCGACCGCGACCGTGATCGCATTCGCGTGGCGCGGCAGCCTCGACCGATAATACACCGCCACCTTCTCCGCGAGCGCGCCGAGCGAAACCGGATCGCGGCGCGCGGGATTGCCGATCCGCTCGAACCGCTGCGCCACGCGCTGCAGCCGTTCCGCGTCGTGATCAAGATGTTCGGCGAGTTTGAGCGGCGGAACGCCGCCACCGCGCAATTGCTCGATCCAGCCCTGCAGTGAGGTCAGCGGTGTGCCCATTTGGTGGGCCGCCTCGCGCGCCATCGAGACCCAGAGCCGGTCCCGCCGCGCCGAGGTCTGGCTCCGATAGGCGACGATCGCCACGGTCACCATCACCAGGATGATCACGGCCTGCATGATCCCGAGGATGCGGAGCGACCCCGATGCGGGCACACGACCGCTATGCACCGTGAGCAGTGACGATTCGACCGGCGGATTGATCGCGTCGAGTTCGCGGATGTATTCTGGCAGCCTGGGATCGTTGTCGGTGGCGGTGAACGGCAGGTTCGCGTGACTCACGACGCGACCCGATGAGTCGGTCACCACCAGGGGGATGCCAAGTGCGACCATCCCCGTCCCGAGATCGAAGAGCGCTTGATCGGCGCCGAGCGGGTCCGGATCGTTGAGTCCGCCGATGGCACGAGCGTAGAGATCAGAGGCCGTACGGGAGTCGTTCTGGAAGTGTCGGGCAACGATCACTGACGCCACGACCGACACCGCGACCAACACCGCAACGAGTAACAGCGCGACGGCGGGAGCGAATCGGCGGATACCGCGCCTACGCGCGGGCGACGAGGCGGTCGGTGCCGACATACGAGGCCAGCGCGTCGGGCAATCGGACCGTGCCGTCGGCCTGCTGACCATTCTCCAGCAAGGCGATGATGGTGCGCGGAAACGCGACACCCGATGCGTTCAGCGTGTGCACGAACTCCGGCTTGGCGCCCGGCTCGGGACGGAAGCGGATGTTGGCGCGGCGCGCCTGGAAATCGCCGAAGGTGCTGGCACTCGACGCCTCGAGCCAGCCATCGATGCCGGCGGCCCACACCTCGAGATCGAGCGTGCGGCGGCTCGAGAAACCGGTGTCGCCGGCCGCAAGCAGCAGCACGCGGTACGGAATTTCCAACCGTTGCAGCACCGTCTCCGCATGTGCGGTGATGCGTGCATGTTCGGCTTCGCTCTCCTCGGGTCGCACAAGTCGGACCAATTCGACCTTGTCGAACTGATGGACGCGAATCAGGCCGCGCGTGTCCTTTCCGTGGGAGCCAGCTTCGCGGCGGAAACACGGTGTATAGGCGACGTAGGTGATCGGCAGATCGGCGACGTCGAGGATCTCGCCCGCATGCAGGTTGGTCACCGGCACTTCGGCGGTCGGCAACAGATAGAGCCCGTCGCGGTCGCTCTGATACAGGTCCTCCTGGAACTTCGGCAACTGACCCGTCCCTCGGGCGGTGGCCTCGTTCACAAGGTAGGGCGGCTGCACCTCGAGGTAGCCGTGCTCCTCGGTGTGCAGATCGAGCATGAAACTCGCGAGCCCGCGCACCAGTCGTGCGCCCTGACCGGTGAAGACCGGGAAGCCGCTGCCTGCGACCTTGGCACCGCGCGGGAGGTCGAACAGCCCGAGGGCCTCGCCCAATTCCCAGTGCGGCTTCGGGGTGAAATCGAAGCGCGGGGCCGTGCCCCAGCGGCGCACCTCGACGTTGCCGTCTGCGCCACCTTCGGGGACGTCATCGGCGACAAGATTCGGGATGTTGAGCAGATGCGACTCGACGAGGGATTCGAATTCGCGGAGGTCTTCCTCCAGCGACTTGAGCTCGCTTGCGCGGTCGGCGAGCTCGGTCTGCAATGCGGCAAGGTCCTCGCCAGCCTGCTTGCGTCGTCCAAATTCACGACTCGCTTCGTTTCGCTCGGCCCGCAACTGCTCCACGCGCGTCAGGCACGCGAGTCGTTCGGCATCAAGCGAGACCACGCGATCACATTGTGCCAGTGCCTCGGCGTCCTGACGCCGCCCGAGCGCCGCGCGAAACGCCGCAGGATCCGCTCGCAGGCGCTTGAGATCGATCACCCTCAGCGAGCCGGGAAGCCGGGACCGAGCTCCCGGAAACCGCAGTTCGTGTTGGCGACGACGCGGAAGGTCATCGTCCGCGCCAGATCATCGAAGCCAAGAATTTCCATCTTACCGTATTGCGGGACGCTCAGCGAGCAGGCGATCCGCGACCGGGCGACGATGATACTCCCAACCGACACGGCGACCGAGTCGTCGGTGATGTAGCCGCCGCTCGGCGGATTGACGATCGCATCGAATGCAGCCGTCGAGAGCTGGAGCCCGGGATTCGAGCTCCGTCCTCCGAGGCCGACCACATCGAGGGGAAGCAGCAGGTGACGACCACCGTCGAAGAAGTAGACAAAGTCGAAATTGGTCGTGAGATCGGTCCGGACGAGTCGATCCTCCGACACGCTGTAGGCGGAGGACGCAGAGACGGGCGTTCCCTCGATCGAGCTGATCGTGAGGGTATCGGCGGTGTTCTCGAAGAAGGCGTCACCGAGGCGGTTGTCGCCACAGGCGACGGTCAGGGTGCTCAGGAAGAGGAGCGCAGTTCGGATGGTCATGTCGGAAGGTTAGACCGCTCCCGGAGGTGCGGCAACCCGGCATCGTTGCTTGACTTCGACCACCGGCGTGGCCTAGGTTCGCGATTGCCCACCACATTCCCGGAGTGACCGTGATCCCACCCCTCACCGATGCCCTTGAGACCCTCGCCGGCCGTCCCGACGTGGCCGGCGCGCTGGTGGTCAGCGACGAGGGGCTGGTGATCGCGTCAGCGATGCCCGACGATGCCCAGTTGGAAGCGATTGCCGCGCTCGCAGCCACCGCGCAGCGCGCCCTGGTCTCCCTCTCGAGTGCCATTGGACACGGCCCCGCCAGCCAAACGGTCCTCGACGGCCCGGATGGCAGTGCCGTGATCGTCCGACTGGAGTCCGGGGCGACCGTGGTCGTGCTTGCCGCCATGGACGGCGACCTCGGCGAACTGCTCTATGCGATTCGGGGTGAATTGCCCCGTCTGTCTGGTCTCGTCTAGATGTACTGGGGCGTCCTTCTGGCCGGTGGCTCGGGCACTCGATTCTGGCCTTTATCGTCTCCCCGCCACCCCAAGCAGCTCCTGCCGCTCCGCGGCAAGCGCTCCACCGCCGAGGAGGCGGTCGATCGGCTGGCCGGGTTCATCCCGCCCGAGCGGATCCTGATCGTGACGGGGGCGGAGATGGCGGGGCCACTGCAGGCGGTACTCGCCGTGCCTGTGGAGAACTACCTGATCGAGCCGCGGGCGGCGAGCACCGGGCCGGCACTGGTGTGGGCGACGGTGGAGGCGATGCGCCGGGACCCCGAGGCGAGCGTGCTGTCGATGCATGCTGACTGGGCGATTCGTGATGCCACCGCGTTCCTTGCCACGGCCGCGACGGCACTCGACACGGCGGCCCGCCATAGTCGGCTGGTCACGGTCGGCATGGTGCCTTCGCGCCCCGACACCGGTTTTGGATACATCGTGCCCGGTGCGCGGCTCGATGGGGCGGCACGCGCCGTCCAGCGGTTCGTCGAGAAGCCGGATGCCGCGCGCGCGCTCGACCTGATGGCCGAGGGCGCCTACTGGAACAGCGGCCTGTTCGCGTGGGTCGGCACGGATCTGATGCGGGAGGTCCGGATCCGGACGCCCGAGATTGCTCCCTACCTCACGCCGCTCGAGGCGGGCGATGTTGCCGGCTTCTTTCGGGACGTTCGCGAGGTCTCGATCGATGTCGGCGTATTCGAACGGAGCGACGCGATCGCCGTTGTCCCGGGCGACTTTCCATGGGACGATATCGGGACTTGGGAGGCACTGGCGAGGGTGCGCCCGCGTGACCGGCGCGGCAACGTCGTGCATGGCGACGTGACGCTGGTCGAATGCAGCGACTGCATCGTCTGGAACGATGGACCGCCGCTGGTGCTCTCCAATGTGCGCGACCTGGTGGTCGTCCACGCCAATCAGCGCACCTTGGTGCTCGATCGCGCCCGCGCACCCGACCTCAAACACACGCTTGATGCGCTCCCAACCAGGGTGCGCGAACTGGAGTGACATGACTGCGCTGTACCTGCTCGACCCCGACACGCCGGGCGCCGCCTGGGCACCGTTCACCAACGCCACACCGATCGCGGAGCTCCGAGCCGGTGCATGGACCATCGCCGAACGATGGGCACTGGCCACAGAGGGCATCGTCGCCGGATTGATCACGACGCATGCGGCGGGACCGAAGCTGACCGGCCGCACACCAATCGTGGCGCCGAGCGCAGTGCAAGGCCCCTGCTGGATCGCCGATGCCACCTTCTGCCCGAAGCTGCCGATGCGCCCGATCGGTGGCGCCAAGCGGCTGCTCCATGCAGGCCGCGCGGTTGCATGGCGGCTCGATCCCGGCGAGAGCTGGGAGGGGCGCCACGACGATGGCGACGGGCTCGTGGTCGAGGGACTCCGTCTCAAGGGATCCTGGAGCCTGCTCGAGGCACTCGAACACTTCCTCTTCAACGACACCCTGATGGCCCTCGAGGCCGGCACCGATCCGCTGCCCGACGGGTCGATCGTCCTTGGCAATGCCGGTGCGATCGCGATCCGGGGGGCAAGCGTCGAGCCCGGAGTGGTGTTCGACGTCCGGAAGGGCGCCATCATCCTCGAACAGGGCGTCGAAGTTCGGAGCGGTACCCGACTCGAAGGGCCCTGCTGGATCCGGGAGCAGACGATCATCTCCGGCGGCTCGCTCCGGCACGTGAGCGCGGGCCCCCACTGCCGACTTCACGGCGAAATCAGCACCTCGGTCTTCTCCGGCTATGCCAACAAGAGTCACGACGGCTTCATCGGACACTCGGTGATCGGGGAGTGGGTCAACCTCGGTGCCGGCACCATCACGTCGAACCTCAAGAACACCTACGGCAAGGTCCGGCTCGATGTCGGCACCGAGCGCGTCGAGACCGGTCGCATGAACGTCGGCGCGCTGATCGGGGACCACGTCAAGACCGCAATCGGCACGCTGTTGCCCACGGGTGCCGTGATCGAAACCGGCGCCAACCTCTTCGGCGATCCGCGCTCGGCGAAGCATGTGCGCGCCTTCGCGTGGGGTGACGAGGAGTCCAGTATCTCGTTGCCGGCATTCCTCGCGGTCGCGCATCGTGTGCTGCCCCGCCGCGGCATCGAGATCGACGATGCGGTGGATGCCACCCTCACCGCCCTCTACAAGCGGCTCACCCCCACCGGGTGACCACGCTCCACGTCCTCGGCAGCGGGTCGAAGGGCAACGCGTTCGCGCTCGCACATGGGGGGGGGATCCTCCTGATCGAGGCGGGGTTCAGTGGCCGCGAACTCGAACGTCGACTCGAGCTCGTGGCCCTCGATCCGACCCAGGTGGTCGCGATCGCCGTCACCCACGAGCATGGTGATCACGCACGTGGGGCCACCCGATTCGCCAAGCGCCATGCGATCCCCGTCATCGCGTCGCCCGGCACCTGGACGGCACTCTCGCGGGGGGGGGAACCGTGCGAGTGGCTCCCCACCGGCAGTCGCGGCCCAGCCGTGGTCGGACCGTTCACCGTCGAGGCGTGTCCCTGCCCGCACGATGCCGCCGAGCCACTCGCGCTCGGTGTCCGGGTCGCCGATGGGCCGACCCTCGCGATTGCGACCG
>JBBSPX010000108.1:0-8620 GCA_038258395.1 Gemmatimonadales bacterium
ATGTGGAGCTGGCGATACCACCGAGCCACCCGCTCCACGCGGAGTCCTTCCCAATCGATGCCCTGCTCGAACCGCTGGCGAATGCGGAGCCAGGCCTCGTCCCGGGAGACGGCATCGGACCCCGACGGATCGGTGTAGATCCACGACTGGAACGCATCGACCGAGGCGATGTGGGCGAGGGCGACCAGCAGGTCCTCGAGGTGCTCGAGCCGCGCCGAGACCGCGTCGGCCTCGGCGTAATAGCCCGTCGGTCGCACCAGAAATGGGCTCGCGAGCAATTCCATCGACATCGACGCCAGTTCCGCCGACTCGGCGCCCGGATGCCGTTGCCAGATGAGTGGCCGTTCGTGTGAGGCGAAGGCATGGAAACAGTGGCCGGCCTCATGCATCAGGGTCATGACATCCTCGGGGATGCCCGCGGCGTTCATGAAGACAAACGGTCGCCCAATTGCATGCAGTGTGTCGCAATAGCCACCTGGCGCCTTGCCCGGCCGTGACTCGAGGTCGAGCAGGCCTTCGGTCATCATCACGCGAAACTGCGAGCCGAGATCCGGTTCGATCTCCGTGAAGATCCGGGCCGCCTGGCGCTTGAGCTCATCCACATCACGGTACGGCTTCGCTGCATCGACCCGCCACGGATCCACGGCGGTGTCCCATGGACGGAGCACGAGTAAATCCAATCGCTCACGACGCTGCGCGAGGACCCGCTCGACCGCGGGCACGACCTTCGCCTCGATTGCCGCGTGGAGTCGTTCGGTATCGGCAGGCGTGTAGTCGAACCGGCCCTTGGCCACGAAGATGTAATCGCGATAGTCCGTGAAGCCGGCGTTGTGGGCCATCCGCTGCCGGAGTTCGACCATCCGATCGAACACGCCCGCCAGCTCATCACGTGCCTCTACATACGGAGCAACGCCCGCACGCCAGGCCGCCTCGCGAGTGTCGCGATCGGTCGACTTCAGGAAGGGCGAGAGTCGAGGCAGTGGAACTCGTTCCCCTTGCCACACCGCCGTCATGCCACCGCTCACCTGCTGATACTTGGCCGCGAGGCCCTCGGCCTCCGCGACGAGCGGGACGTTTGCCTCCCGGAACAGATCGATTGCGGTCCGAAAACGCCGGAGGACCGTGGTCAGATCTGGATCATCGCTGCCGATCGCGATGAAGCGGCGAGCGAGCGCCACCTCCTTCTCCTCGAGCTTCGGAAGAATCTCGGTGGAGAACCGGAGGTGGGCCTGCTCCTTCGCGGTGTCCGCGGTATCCGAGGTATAGGCGATCATTGCGAGCGACGCGGCCTCGGTGACGAGCTCATCGAGGCGCGACCACGAGGCGAGCCAGCCGGCGCGAGTCGCCTCGGTCAGTTCGGCCGTGGCCAGATCCTCGTACCAGCCGGCGATATCGTCCCACGAGGCGGAAGCGAGCCCACCGCTATCGGCGGGAAGGGGAGTCCTGAACATCTGACGATGATAACGTGAGTCAGGTGTCATGGCACTGGGGGCACCGGGCGCGCGGCCCGAATGTACCGGAACGCCACGAGGCCGACCCCCGACACCACCAGACCGCCGAGGAGGAAGGGGGCATCCACCCCGAGTCGCTGGAAGGCGATGGTCCCCACGATCGGCGCCACGACGCGGGAAACGCCAGCAAAGGTCTGCGCCACCCCCATGGTGGTGCCGAGCTCACCGGGCACTGCCGCCTTCGACAGGAGCGAGGTGGTGGCCGGGAAAAGCAGTGCCGTCCCGATCGGGATCAGTGGGATGATGACGGCAAGCACCCAGAGATTCGGCGCCACCGGATAGAGCAGCAACCCCGACGCCAGGACGACGGTACCCAACCGCATCGCGCCGACCTCGCCCAGGCGATCGATGGCCGGGCCGAGGAGGAGCGACCGCATGACGAGTGAAAGCAACCCGGTATAGACGAAGAAGTACCCGATGGTGGCCTCGGTCACCGCAAACTTCGCCTCAAGCCAGAGTGCCAGGACGCTGGTCACAAGGGAGAATGCCAGCATCCCGACCCCGTAGATCAGCACGAGACGCGGCGCGGCGCCGCGTGGCGAACGAATCACTTCCCACGCCGCATGCCAGACCGGGCGGCGGCGTGGTGGGGCGACGTCGGCCCGTCGCGACTCTGGCAGCCACCGCCACGCCGCGGCGACGTTGCAGAGACAGAGCGCACTCGCGATCAGCCCCGGCGCGGAGCGGCCGAGCGCGGTGGCGGCCGACCCAATGGCGGGGCCCACCATCACCCCCGCTGCTGTCGCGGCGGACAACCACCCGAGTGCGCGTGCCCGATCGTCAGGCCCGACGGTATCACTGATGTACGCATGGGTGACGCCGGTTGTCCCCCCCCCAGCTCCCTGGATCAATCGCGACACAAACAGCAGCCAGAGGGCGTTGGCGAGTCCGAACACGAGGAACGCCAGCGACGAGGCGAAGAGCGAGATCAGCAGGACGGGGCGCCGCCCGATCCGATCCGAGAGCCGTCCCCAGAGGGGAGCGGCCACGAGCTGGGCAATCGAGAAGGAGGCGATCAACCAGCCGATGGTCTCGGGAGACGCGTGAAAGTCCAGGGCATAGAATGGCAGGATCGGCAGGATCAGGAAGAAGCCGAGCATGTCGATGAACGAGACGGCGATGAGGACGCTCAACTGCCGGAACTGGTCGCGTTTCGACGGGAGGGGCAGCTCCGTCATGCCGTGCGGCTCCGACCGCGCTCTGCCAGCAGGAACGCCCCGGCGCTGATCAGCGCGAGCACGACGCCATATGCCGCGGCCACGCCGATCTCACCCTGCCGAATCGCGCCGAGGATCTCGAGCGACACGGGGCGGGTGTCGTAGGTGTAGAGGATCACCGACGTCATGAAGTCACCCAGGCCGGTCACGAACGCCAACGCCGTGGCACCGGCGAGCGCCGGTCCGAGCAGCGGAAGCGTGACCGTCCAGAGCACCCGCCACGGCCTGGCGCCGAGCGAGGCCGCCGCCTCGTCGAGCGCCGGATCGAGCCCCCGGATCGCACTCACGACCGCCCGTCCGACAATCGGCAAAGCCCGCACCAGGTAGGCCAGCGGCAGCAGCCAGAGTGTGCCGATCAGGATGATCCGGCCTGTGAGTGGCTGGTGGCGGGCAAACATCGTTGCCAGTGCAATCGCGTACACGGTCCCTGGCACCGCCCACGGCAAGGCGAGGAACGCCTCGAGCCAGCGCGACAATCGTCGCCGCGGGTCACGCGCGGCCAGCGCCACGAGCACGGCGAACATCGCCGCGGCCACGGCAGCGAACGTGGCCATCCAGAGCGAGGTGGCGAATGGCTGCCACCGTGAGGGCTCGGCCACCAGCACGACGTAGTTGGTAAGCGTCCACGCCGTGGGCAATGCGCTGGTGGTCCAGGCCCCGACCGGGACGAACGAGACCATCAGTAGTGCGAGGTGCGGCAGGAGGAGCCACCCGGTGGCGCCGAGCGCCACGCCCATCGCGGGGAGGGTGAAGGCGCTCCGACGTCGGCTCGGCGCCGGTGCAAGCCCCTTTCCCGCACCACGCACCCCTGGACCACCGAGTCGGGAGGCGAGCACCACCGCCACGAGCGCCAACACCACGAGTGCCAAGGTCTCGACCATGGCGATCGCGATGTCGCCGTTGAGGCGCGTGCTGATGAGTTGGGTCGGCAGGACCCGGAATCCCCCTCCGAAGACATAGGGCGCGGAAAAGGAAGCGAGCGACGAGAGCGCCACAAGGAGGGCGCCGTTGCCGATCGCGGGGCGCAACAACGGCAAGACCACCGTCCGGATCGCGCGCCAGCGCGAAGCACCCAGCGCGGTGGCTGCCTCGAGCAATGCAGGATCGAACGACGCCAGGGCGCCACGGACCAGCAGGTATGGGTAGACGTACATCGTCGTGGCATGAATCAACAGGATGGCGCCCGCACCCTCGAACCGCCAGGGGGCCTCGGTCGTACCGGTGAGCGCCATCACCGCACGCGCAATGATCCCACTCTCGCCATAGAGAAAGAGGAAGGCGACCACGCCGACCAGGGGGGGGAGCACCGCCGGCAGCGCGAGCAAGGCACCCAGCAGCGCGCGTCCCGGGAAGTGCACGAGGCGGGTCAGCAACGCGAGTGCGGTCCCGAGCGTCCCGGCGAGCACCACGCTCGCGAGCGCGATCCAGAGCGAGTTCCACGCCGCACGCCACTCATTCGGCTCCCGAACAAATGCGCGCACCGCGTCGAGTGTCCAACCATCGCTCCCCCGTATGGCATCCAGGGCCACGAGCAACAACGGCTCGAGCACGAGCCAGCCGAGGATGAGCAGCAGGACCGCGGCCCCGTAGCCGCGCCAACTACGGGTCACGCGCTCGTCCCAAACGCATGGGCCCCGACACCGCTCGGCGACAGGTGCACCGAGGAGCCCACAGCCGCACTCAGCGGATCGGCGAGCACCTCGAGGTCGAGTTCACCGCACCGCACCAGGAGCAGGTCGCGTGCACCGACAAACCGTCGATGCTCCACCACACCGGCAATCGCGCCCGCGGGGTCGATGCAGAGCGCTTCGGGGCGGAGCAGCAGATCGACCTTCGCCCCGACCTCGAGTGCTCGACCCGTGGCGCGCACCGTGGTGGCGAGGGCGCGGACCACGACTCCACCATCAGCGATCGATGTCACGGTCCCCGGTACGTGCATCACGCGGCCAATGAAGCCGGCCACCGCGGGCGTCGCGGGATGGCCGTAGAGGTCCTCGGGTGATCCAACTTGCTCGAGCACGCCATTCAGCAGGAGTGCCACGCGATCGGCGAGTTCGAACGCCTCTTCCTGTTCGTGAGTCACCAGGATCGTCGTGATCCCGATGCGCCGCACCAGATCTCGAAGTTCGCGCCGTGTTCGCTCCCGGAGCGACGGGTCCAGATTGCTGAGGGGTTCGTCAAGCAGCAGGACCGCCGGTTCGGGCGCCAGGGCTCGGGCCAGTGCGACCCGCTGCTGCTGGCCCCCGGAGAGCGCCGTCACAGCCCGCGATGCATATCCCTTGAGATCCACCAGTGCCAGCGCCTCGGTGACGCGTGCCATCCTCGCTGAACCGTCCATCTGGCGACCCGCGAGGCCGTACGCCACGTTGTCACCAACGCTCAAGTGCGGGAACAGGGCATAGTGCTGGAACACCATCCCGCAGCGACGATCGACTGCACTCACGCCCGTGACATCCCGCCCCGCGAGAATGATGCGCCCCGCATCGGGGGTCTCGAATCCCGCGATCAAACGGAGCATCGTCGTCTTGCCACTGCCGCTCGGTCCGAGCAGCGCCATCACCTCGCCCTCCGCGACCGTGAGCGAGACGTCGCGGACGACCGCCGTCTCCTCGAACCGCTTGGCGACATGCTCTACCACCACCATGTCCATCAGCTCCCCTTCCCCGTGCCGCGCACGCGCTGATCCCAGTACCGCATCCACGCGGTACCGTGGGTGGCAAGCATCGGCCAGTCCATCGGTGCGGTCACCATCCGCTGCTCGACATCCGCGACCCACGCCGGGACGGAATCGAGCGGCAAGTCGTGCCTCGCCGGGAGACGCCAGTGGTGCTCCGCCGTATAGATCTGCATCGCCGGGCTCCCGATGAACTCGAGGAACGCGTCGGCGGCCTTCCGATGCTTGGTGCCACGCACCACCCCGATCGCATCGTCGATCACCACGGTCCCGCTGGTGGGGAAGGTGTAGTCGAACGGCATCCCCTTCGCCTGCGCGATCAGGATGTCGGGCAGGTCCCAGAGCGTGATGCTCCCCTCGCCACGCGCCAGTTTCTGGTCGAGAATGGCCGGATTGAGCGCATAGGTGCGCGTCTGTCCATCGAGGCGGCGCAGCCATGCCATCCCCGCCGCGGTATCACCTGTGGCACGGATGCTCCGCACCAGGATCAGGCCCCAGATGGCGCGCATGGTCCCGCTCGCCACCGGGTCGCGAATCAGGACCTGATCATGCCAGCGAGGGTCGAGCACGTCCTCCCAGTCGGTTGGCGCGTCCGCCCGCGTCACGAGGTCGCGGTTGAAGGCGATCACCGCCGGGGTCCGGTACAGTGGCCAGTACCGCCCCTCGGGGCCGACACCCGTGCTGTCCACCTCCCCCCCCCAACTCGGCGCCGACGGTTCGAGCACCCCCTCGACGACACCGCGCGCGAAGATCGTCGTCGGGCCACCGAACCAGAGGTCGGCGACGGGGTTCGGATTCTCGAAGCGGAGTCGATCAAGGATCTCCTGGCTGCCCATGTCGAGCCAGCGGAGGTCGATCGCGGGGTGGGCGGCTTCGAAGCGCGCCTCGACGGCCGCCAGCAATGGACGATCGTGCGGAGAGTAGAGCGTGAGCGGCTCACGACCGTCGGCACACGACAGTGAGAGGAGAGACGTGAGAAGTAAGAGTGCGCTTCCCAGGCATCTCCCGGACCTCGCCGTCACGACACCCCTCACGGCGCCCCGATGGCCAACAGGTTCGCGAACAGCCGCCACGCGCCCGGCACCGCGGCCGGCAGTTCGCGGAAGAACGAGAGGCCGGTGTACACCACGGTGCCCTTGCCATAGGGAGCCACCAGCACGCCACCACGAATCGGCGCCTCGTCGGGATCCTGCATCTCGAGCATCGGGGTCCACGCCGCGTCCCAGGTGGCGGCGAAGTAGAGCCCCCGCTCCTGCACCCACCCGTCCCAATCCGCATCGGTCATCGGATTGGGACCGGTGGCGAGCGCCCCGGAGCCGGGGAGCCAGCGGACCGGCGAATGCTCGTCGGTGATCCGATCGTGCGGTCGTCCGATCGTGATCGGATACGGTGCGTACCCCCCGGTCACGTACTGATATTGCTGGTACTGCACGATGAGTGTCCCCCCCCCTTTGGCGAACGCGAGGAGGCGAGGATTGGCGCGACCGACTGCCGGGTCGATCTCGTAGGCCCGCGGCCCGATCACCAAGACGTCGAGGGAGTCCAGTGCCGGCCCCTCGAGTTCCGCTGGGGCGAGCAAACGGAACGGGACGCCGGCCGCCGACAGTGCCTCGGGAATGGCGTCCGCCGCGCCACGTACGTAGCCGATGCGGCGTGCATGGGGAAACGCGACCGCGGCGATCGTTGCGTTCGCATCGGCCACACGGAAGAGGAGGTGCGGCTGAATATGCGGATAGTCGATCCGGCGTCCACCGACGCGGAGGGTGTCTCCACCGATGATCGCTTCGGCACCGAAGCGCACGTCGCCACTGGTGACCGAGGCCGGACGCGTCACCTTGAATTCCACCGCTTGGTGTTCGTCCTCGCGACTGAAGTGCAACGGCACCGCGGGCGGCGACTCCCAGCCGTCCGGCACCGCCAGACGGACAAGCACATCGGATGAGTCATGGGCGAGATGTTCCACCTGGACCCGAATGGTGCGGGACGCGAGCGATGTCCGCCAGAGGAGTTCGCCCGGAGCCACCCGCATCAGGATGCGGGGGACGATCGTGACGGGAAGCCGGAGCTCGCCCACCCCTTGATCCAGCGAGCGCGCCGTCACCGCTCGGGTGACCCATGCCGCCAGACCGTGGGGCCCACGCACTTCGAACCGGGCCGTGAGCGGGACATTGAACGGCTCGCCCCAATTTTTCGGATCTCCCGCAATCCGGTACTGACCGCGCTCTACCGGCTGGATCAGGAAGTAGGGCTGACCGATCACCGCTTGGCGCTGCACGCGGAGTGCCGAGGTACACCGATACAGCGCTCCGGGCGCCACGGAGACCCCGCGCCACTGGCAGGTGCCCTTCCCCGTGTCCTCGTACCCAGCGGTGGCCTCCCAGCCAAACGTGGTGCGGACGGTGTCACTCCCTGTGTTCCAGGCAAGCAGAGTCACGGTCACCAGCTGACCCGGCACGACCTCGCTGTCGTCGGCGTAGGCATCAAGCACGACGCCGGCGTCGCCGAGCGCCACTTCGCCTTGCCGATTCGTCCCCACGAATGGTCGGGGAGGGATGCCAGCGAAGAGGCTGGTGTCGGCCGACAGATCGAGGCCGTGCGACACCGCCTCGAGCACGATCCGTCGGCTGCTCGGTCCCGGATCCTGCAGTTGCCCCATATCCTGCGACCGATGTTGCGACCGGGAGCGCGCCGCGATCTGGTGGTACGACTGACCCACTGCCGGGTCCATGGCACCGCCATCGAAGCTCTGCCCGGGGCCCTCGGCCCGGTAATCCCGATAGAACTTGAGCGGTTGCCATGGGGCCAAGCCCTCGTCACGCACAAGCTCGGGGAAGCGAGTCGCATCCTGCGCAGCATTGAACGCTTCGCGCGCCACGATTCCCGACGCCTGGTGATGCCCATGCCCATCAAGCGGTGTACCCGTCCAGACCGACACGATCACGTCGGGCCTGAACCGACGGATGATTCGTACGACGTCCTTGATGAGGGAGTCATGCGGCCAGAATGCGAACGCTTCGATGGCGGTCTTCGAGAATCCGAAGTCGTAGGCCCGGGTGAAGAACTGGTGCGCGCCGTCGATCCGGCGGGCCGCGAGCAGTTCCTCGGTTCGCAGCACCCCGAGCGCCGCCCCGAGCTCGCCGCCAATCAAGTTCTGGCCGCCCTCGCCACGCGTGAGGGAGAGGTAGGCAGTCTCGATGCCTTTGCCCCGGGAAAGGATC
>JBBSPX010000109.1:0-8529 GCA_038258395.1 Gemmatimonadales bacterium
CGCGCGCGCGACGCTACCGTGGGGGCGGAGCCAGATGCATAGCTCCGCCGCCTCACTGCGTTCGGCGTGACACAAGCTCAAGGCGCTGCCCTCGCACTACATTCCACCATGACCGATCTCCTCGCCATTTTCGCCCATCCCGACGACGCCGAGCTGCTCGCCGGCGGCACCCTTGCCAAGGCCGTTGATCAGGGCCACACCGTCGCCGCCGTCGACCTCACTCGCGGCGAGCTCGGCACCAAGGGCACGCCGGAGATTCGCGCGGCCGAGGCAGCAGAGGCGGGGAGGATTCTCGGGATGGTCTCGCGCGAGTCACTCGATTTGGGTGACGGACATCTCGACAACTCCGACGCGATGCGTCGTGTCGTGGTCGAGGCGATCCGTCGGCACCGGCCACGGGTGGTGGTCACCCATTATCCCATCGGCCGTCACCCCGATCATCGCCGCGCCAGCGAGCTGGTCCGCGATGCCTGCTTCCTCGCCGGACTCACCAACTATCCCGCCGACGGAGCCAAGTTCCGGCCCGAGAAGGTGATCTTCGCGATGGCCTACCGCGAGGACCCGGTGCAGCCGTCGTTCGTGGTCGACACCACGGCGCAATTCGAGCGGAAGTTGCAGGCGATGGCGGCGTTCAAGTCGCAGTGGGACGGCAGCACTGTGCAGGGGGGCGAGATGTACCCCACCGGCCAGCCGCTGTTCGATCTGGTCCGGACCCAGGATGCCCATGCCGGCTCACTGATCCGGGTGGCCTACGGCGAGCGGTTCTGGACGCCGGAGACGATGGAAGTGGCCGATGTGGTGACGATGGGGGTGGGGAGCTTGTAAAGCCCAGCCGCGGCTCCTCCGATTCGCGGACCACACCGCAGCCTGACGGCTGCGGCTCGGCCTCACGCCCGCGGCTCGGCTGATTCCGCTAAAGTCCCTCCATGACCACGACCTACCTCGATCACGCCGCCACCACGCCCGTTCGCGCCGAGGTGCTCGACGCGATGCTGCCGTACTTCCGGGAGGCGTGGGGCAACCCCTCCTCCGCCCACTGCATGGGCCGCAGCGCCCGAGCCGGCCTCGAACAAGCCAAGCGCGAACTCGCCGCCGCCGTCGGGGTCCAGCCCAATCAGGTGATCTTCACCTCGGGCGGGACCGAAGCCGACAACCTCGCCATCATCGGCGCCGCGATGGCCGCCAAGGCCGCCGGTCGCGAGATGCACGTGGTGACCACCGCCATCGAGCACAAGGCCGCCCTCGCGTCGGCCCACGCCGTCAGCCGGCTCGGTGGCCGCGAGACGATCCTGCCGGTCGACAATCACGGCATCGTCGATATGGATGCCCTCGACCGAGTGCTCGCGGAGAAGCCCTGTCTCGTGTCGGTGATGTGGGTCAACAACGAGACGGGCGTGGTCCAGCCGATGGCGGAGATCGGTGCGCGATGTCGCGCGGCCGACGTGCCGCTCCACACCGATGGCGTCCAGGCATTCGGCAAGGTGCCGATCGACCTCGAGGCGATCAACGCCGACCTCTGTTCCCTGAGTGGCCACAAGATCGGTGCCCCAAAGGGTGTCGGCGCGTTGATTGTTCGCAACCGCAAGATCGTCGAGGCGATCATCCACGGCGGCGGACAGCAGTTCGGGATCAGGCCCGGCACCGAGAACGTCGCCGGCGCCGTCGCGATGGGTCGCGCCGCACAGATCGCCCGCGCCGAACTCGATAGTCATGTTGCCCGCATCGGCGCGCTGCGCGACCGGCTGGCGCGTGAGCTGCAGGGCGCGGTCGATGACCTGCACATCAATGCCGCCGAGTCGCCGCGTGCACCGCATGTGCTCTCGGTCTGCGTGCACGGGACCGATGCGGGATCGCTGCTGATGCATCTCGACATGGCGGGCATCTGCTGTTCGGGTGGATCGGCCTGCTCGACCGGCACCGTCGAACCATCACATGTGCTGATGGCGATGGGCATCGACCAACCGATGGCACTCGCGACGATCCGGTTCTCGATGGGCCACGAGACGACCGACGCCGACGTCGATCGTGTCGTCGAAGTCTTGCCCGGTATCGTCCTGAAGGTGCGCTCACTGAACACGGCACTCGGACGTGCCTGACAAGGGGCGGGTCCTCGTCGCGATGAGCGGTGGGGTGGATTCCTCGCTGGCCGCGGCGCTACTGGTCGAGCAGGGGTATGACGTCATCGGTGCCACGATGAAGCTCTTCTGTCACGGCGACGATGTGCCCGACAGGCCCTGCTGCTCGCTCGATTCGATCTTCGATGCCCAGAGTGTCGCCCACAAGCTTGGCATCCCGCACTACGTCCTCAATCTCGAGGACCGCTTCTCCGATCGCGTAATTCGCGACTTCGTCGAGGAGTATTCGAACGGTCGGACGCCGATCCCCTGCGTTCGCTGCAACTCATTCACCAAGTTCCGCGACCTGCTGGCCCACGCCAATGCGCTCGATTGTGACATGATCGCGACCGGTCACTACGCGCGCGCCGAAGGCGGTCAGTTGTATCGCGGCGACGACGCGAACAAGGACCAGAGTTACTTCTTGTGGGGCATTGACCGGGCGGTCGTGGCCCGGATGCTGACACCAGTCGGCACGATGACCAAGCGGCAGACGCGCGATGCCGCACGGGCACTCGGCCTGGTAACCGCCGACAAGCCCGAGAGCGTCGAGATCTGCTTCGTGCCCGACGGCGATTACGTCGAGGTGCTGAAGCAGCACTTGCCCGCCGACGCCCCTGCCCTCTCGCCCGGCAATCTCGTCACCGCGAGTGGCGAGGTCCTGGGTGAGCATTCGGGATTCGCGGGATACACCGTGGGACAACGCCGCGGGCTGCCGGGTGGCCGGAGCCGCCCGCTGTATGTGCTGGGCGTACGGCCGGAGACTCGCGAGGTCGTGGTCGGCGACGCCGATGCGGTGCTGGGTGATGAGGTGACACTCGAGGAGTGCAATTGGCTGGGCACGCCGCTCGAGGAGGGCGATGAGTGCGAGGTGCAACTTCGCTACCGGAGCCAGGCCGTTCCGGCCACCGTCCGACAGGTGCGCGGTGACGCCGTGACGTTCGACCTGCACGTGCCTTTCCGAGCCATCGCGCCGGGACAGTCGGGCGTGTGCTACGGTCCGGGTGGGCTGGTGCTGGGCGGTGGCGTGATCGCGAGCGTGGCCGCATGAAACGATTCGTCGTCCGACTGCTGATCACCACGCTGGCGTTCTATGCGGCGGTGACCCTGGTGTCGGGAATGCATTGGCATGGTGAGCCGATCGCGCTGGTCGGCGTGGCGCTGGTGTTCTCGCTGGTCAATGGGCTGCTCAAGCCGTTGATCACGATCCTCACCTGCCCGCTGATCGTGCTGACGTTCGGTCTCTTCATGCTGGTGGTCAACGCGCTGCTGTTGCTCGCCACGGCGCGGGTCTCGCAGTCGTTCGGACTGGGATTCGTGATTGATGGCTTCTGGCCCGCCTTCTGGGGTGGGCTGATCATTGGCCTGGCGAGCACCGTACTCACCGCGATGACTGGGGCGGAGCGTCGCCGCGGGGAGGACTTGGCATGACGACATCGTTGCCCGAGCGCCCAGGCGATCGACACGAGACCGCGACGGCTGTAACCGCTCCGATAATTCCTGATCTGCACGATTCTGCGCTCTACCAGAATCGCGAGCTGTCGTGGTTGGAGTTCAACCGGCGCGTGCTGCACGAGGCGCTCGATCCGCGCACCCCACTCCTGGAGCGCGTCAAGTTCCTGGCGATCTTCTCGGGCAACCTCGATGAGTTCTTCCAGGTGCGGGTGGCCGGTATCCGCGAGCAGGTCGCTGCCAAGGTGAGCGAACAAGTCGCCGACAACATGCCGCCGGCGCAACAACTGCTCGCGATCCGCGAGACGGTGCGGAGCATGGTGGCGCAACACGGCCGCTGCCTCACGCTCGATCTCATGCCGGCGATGGCCAGCCACGGCATCGTGTTGCACGACAGTTGGGCGGCGCTCCCCGACCGAGACCGTGCGCATCTCTCAGCGTACTTCCTCGCCAACGTCTACCCGGTCCTGACACCGCTCGCGGTCGATCCGGCGCATCCGTTCCCGCACATCTCCAACCTCTCGCTCTCGCTCGCGGTATCGCTACTTGACGAGCAGGGCGAGCCGCGGTTCGCGCGGGTCAAGGTGCCCGAGCTGCTGCCGCGCTGGGTGCCGCTGCTCACCGCCAACCAGTTCCTGCCGCTCGAGCTGCTGGTCGAGGCGCATCTCGACGCGCTCTTCCCCGGGATCACCATCCTGGGGAGTCACTTCTTCCGTATCACGCGGAACACCGACCTCAGCCTCGAAGTCGGCCAGGGCGACAACGACGAGGCCGACGACCTGCTCGAGTTGATCCAGGAAGAGGTACGCAACCGGAAGTTCGGCGAGGTCGTGCGAATCGAAGTGCAGCCGGTGATGCCCGAGTCGATGCGCCAGCTGCTGCTCGAGGAGTTCAACGAGGCGCATGCCGGCGAAGGGTTGGCGCTCACCAACGACGACATTTTCGAGGTCGAGGGACTGCTCGACGCCACGGCATTGCACGCAATCGCGGCGTTCGACGTACCGACGCTCAAGGATCCGCCGTTCGTGCCTGGGGTACCGCGGCGTCTGGCCGAGCAGCGCGACATCTTCGAGGCCATCCGTGAGGGTGACCTGTTGTTGCATCATCCGTTCGACTCGTTCGGTGCCTCGGTCGAGCGATTGATTGCGGTGGCATCCGACGACCCCGACGTGTTGGCGATCAAGATCACGCTCTACCGGACCGGTGGCGAGATCGCGCGGTTGCTGGCGCATGCCGCCGAGCGAGGGAAGCAGGTCGCGGTCCTGATCGAACTGCAGGCGCGGTTTGATGAGGAGAACAACATCTCGTGGGCCAAGCGATTTGAAGAGATCGGCGTGCATGTGAGCTATGGCGATGCCGGCCTCAAGACGCATGCGAAGATCTTGTTGATTGTTCGGCGCGAGGGGACCACGATCCGGCGGTATGTCCATATCGGCACCGGCAACTACAACCCCAAGACCGCGCGGCTCTACACCGACCTGGGGCTCATGACCTGTGACGAGGACATCGGCGCCGACGTGTCGGGCTTGTTCAACGTGTTGACCGGGTTCGCGATCCCGGGTGAGTTCCGGAAGCTGGCGGTGGCACCACGTTGGCTCAAGCTGAAGGTGTTGGCCGCGATTCGGCGCGAGACCGAGCATGCCAAGGCGGGGCGGCAGGGTCGGATCCTTGCGAAGATGAACTCACTGGTCGATCGCGACGTGATTCATGCGTTGTACGAGGCGTCGCAGGCGGGGGTCAAGATCGACCTGATCATCCGCGGCATCTGTTGCTTGCGCCCGGGCATTGCGGGGGTGAGCGACAACATCCGGGTGATCTCGATCGTGGGGCGGTTCCTCGAGCATTCGCGGGCGGCGGTGTTCCGGAATGGTGGTCGCGAGGAGGTCTACATCTCGTCGGCCGACTGGATGCCGCGGAATCTGGAGCGCCGAGTCGAGGTCGCGGTGCCGATCGAGGACCCGCGCCACCGGGCGGAGGTGCGTCGGTTGCTGGAGCTGATGCTCAAGGACAACCGTCAGGCGTGGGACCTGCAGCCCGATGGCAGCTACCATCAGCGCAGGCCCGAGCCGGGCGATCCCGACCGCGGCACGCATGGAGTGTTGATCGGGAGGGTGTAGGACAGCTTTGACTCCAATTCCGGGTCGGCCAAGCCTTCGCCTCAGCCTCCCCTTCTGCTCGCTTTATCAGGTCCAACAACTTAGGAACAACACTTATCCAGTCGCGGCCCGCGGCCTCCCCCAGACCACGACGATCTGGGGGAATCTGACTTCGGTTCCAGCGCGATCAAGGCGGACCGATGCAGGGTGCACCCTGAGTGGGGCAGCAGTAGCCTGGGACATTCAGAGTGCAGGTTCCACCCGTGCAGAGGTCTCCCGCCTGCGAGCACACCAGGTATCGAAGGCAGGCTTGCTCTTCATCCGCCGCTTCGGCGGGTGTGCCAAATCCTGCAACGAGGCCAAGGACGAGGCTTGTGTAGAGCACAACCCGCAGCGGCCGCTTGCCCATCCCGAACATAAAACCTCCTTGTGAAACTGGTGACTAGGGGGCCAACGATGAAGGTGCAATTTCCTGGACCAGCCCTATGCCGCTCCTGCCACTGAGTCGATGGTGTCCTTGGTTTGTCTCGCGAACCACAAGGATTGAGTCTCCAAGCCCCAGCCAATTGGCACGTGCTTCAAATTCGACCACCGGCAGGGCGACTCGTTCCCCCCGCAAGTAGCGGCATACCACTTTTGACGAAAGGTTGTCGGTCGCGATGACTACGGGTGGGGGGAACGACACGGTATCCCATACAATGCGTCGGAGGAGATAGCCCAGGTCACGGCAGGCAAAACAAAGCGACGAATGAAAAGTCACAACGGTTCGTGCAGTCGGCGCGACGCTACCACCACAGGCGTTCCCGAGAGGATGGACGCTCTCGTCAATCAGATCCTGCACGAGAGACTCGATGGCAATGTCCATCGCGACCGACCCCTGCCGGTCGACAGCATCTGCGTCATGACGGGACGAGTTGCATCCAACCAAGAAGAAGGCGGCAGCAGCGAGTCTCATGGACTGCTGCTCTCCCAGAGTACGATGGACACCTCGGGTGAGGCCTGGCCACGTATCGAGACGCCGCACCCGTCTCCGACACCGAGAATCGGCGCGATCCGAGTATCGACCAGCCAAGCCGTAGCGAGCGAATCCAGGCCGAACACCTCCGAGCTATCTGTTTCCCAATAGGTTCCCCTCGCGATTGGAACAAGGATCTGGCCGCGCGTCGCGAATACGTCGGCGACAAGGGGGACGCTGCGCCACCATGACATCACCGCTGCAGAGTTCTTGGGCAAGGTGTCCGGAAGCGTAGGGGCTTTGTATTCCGGGACCGGAATTTGAAGTGCGCTGAGCTCACCGTCTCCAGCAGATCGGCGCAGTGGGACGAAGTACACGCTGTCGATAAGTGGTGTCGTCAGGATTGCCCTGCCATCACTTACGGCCAGGCTCACTCGTGCTTGTGTCCGCCAGAGCGGACTGTCTGGGGTGCCCGCCGGACGTCGAGGCAAAACGAAGGTCTGTCGGGCTAGCAGGCTATCCGCTGGAGAAAGCACGACAAACTCCTGAATGGAACCATCACCTCGTGTGCCAACTGCCGCGATCAGGCTGTCGTCGAACACCTCATAATCCCAGATGACCTCCAGTCGCGCCCTCAAGGGGATTGACCTCCGAAACGTCCCGTCGAGCCCATATACCTCGAGCTGTCCGTCAGATACGTCCAGAACGGCGACGGCATCTGCACCGAAAAAGCGCGGATGCATCGGCAATTGGAGTTCCCCGGGACCAAACCCCTTGTGCCCGATGGTCGACCAGACTCCATGGTCCCGGAGCTGCACCACACCCTCCGAGATATCGGCCACCACGATCGCATCCGTACGACAATCCGCACCACCGGCACGGAAGATCATCGGGGCACCAGCTTCTCCGAGCTTGACAACCTCTAGCGTGTGGGCGATTGGCGCGGCTACCACAGCATCGGTGTCCTTCACCGAATCCCCCGAGGGAGCACAGCCTTGAACCGTGGCACAGAAGAGGGCGGAGAAGAGAACTCCCGAGAAGCTACCGAGATGGCGCTCACCTGTCAGCGAACAGTCAGTCGAACGACAATCGACGTTCGTGCGCACCAATTCGCAAACCACCAGTGCCCCCATTTCATCACGCTATTGGAAGTCGCCAGACCATGGCGGAGTAGCACTCCAAGAGTCTGACGAGTCCGACCGACTCAAGGCCATCAACAAGTGCGCCTCGACACCATCTCGATTCCGTGCGTCAGACGAACACTAGCAATATCCTTTTGACCACTTCAGCCCGCCACCTTATTTCCCTAGTTCGCGTCAGACGGCCTTCCCCGCCTGGTCGTCTCCCACGGTGCAACCTCGTTGCGCTTCAGGCCGTACGCCTTTCGAATCCGGCTCACGATCGCCTCGACGGTCTTGACTGACCGGTCGAGGATCACGGCGATTTCCTTGTGCGTCCGGCCCTGCCACAACAGTTCGAACACCGCCCATTCCCTGACGGTGAGCGGCTCCAGTGGCCTCGGACGGGCAGTGTGGCTGAAGGCCGGTCTCCCGAGGTCAGTTGGCCAGGCAGTTCCATCCACTGTCGCCCGGAGCACCGCGACCAACTGCGCTGTGGTGCAGTCGTGCCCCAGGACGCCGGCGACGCCGGCCACCAGTGCCCGTTCGACCATCACGTCGCCGAGGTCGGGTGTACACAGAATGAACCGGGTCGAAGGAGATTGGGCCACGGCCCGTCCAAGCTCGGGCATCACCCGGTCGGCACCTATCAGGATATCAACCAGCGCCAGCGAAGGGTTCAGTTCCTCGAGCGCATCGTGGAACTCGTTCCACGTCGCGGCCGCACCAACGACGCGAAACGACTTCGCGAGCGTTTCAGCGAGCGTCGAGGCGAGGAGCTGGTCGTGGAGTCC
>JBBSPX010000110.1:0-8497 GCA_038258395.1 Gemmatimonadales bacterium
AACCTCTGTGGTCGGTTCGCGACCGGCATCACGATCGTCACGACCTTCGACAGCGAGGATCGACCGGTGGGGATGACCGCGAACTCGTTTGCCTCGATCTCGCTCGAGCCACCGCTGATCTCGGTGGCGATCGATCACGCAGCGTCGGCGCACGCGGCGCTGCTCGCGGCACAGCGCTGGACCATCAACATTCTCGAGGCCAACCAGGAAGCACTCTCCCGCCGGTTCGCCGCGATCGAACCGGATCGGTTCGCGGGGGTGGGCTGGCAGCGCGGTCCCGACGATTCGCTCCGCCTCAACGGCGTGCTCGCGCACCTGATCTGTGACCGGCACGAGACGATCGAAGCGGGCGACCACTCGATCCTGATCGGACGCGTGATCGATGGCGACGCCGCCGATCATGGTCGCCCCCTGCTGTATTTCCGGGGCGGCTACACCGACCCCGACGGATTTTGAGCCCGATGCCCTCTGCCCTGACAACGTCCTCCATTGGCCGCGAGATCCTCGATGATCCCACGGCCCATCCCGGCCATGTTCGTCGGATGCTCACGGATATCGCCCGATCGAACCGTCTGTTCGGTGGCGTGCGCTCACTACACCTGGGCCTCAGTCGATTGCTCCCGTTCGGGGGGGGGGGCGCCATCACCACACTGCTCGACGTCGGGACTGGGGCCGGTGACTTGCCACGGGCCGCGGCGCGCTGGGGAACCCGGCACCGCCGCCCGATTCATGCACTCGGCCTTGAGCGACACGCCGCCGCAGCGCAGCTCGCCACGGAGCTCGGCACAGCCACCGTTGTCGGGTGTGGCGGAGCGCTCCCCCTTGCCGACCGAACGGTCGATCTGGTCCTGCTCAGTCAGCTGCTGCACCACCTCGATGATGCGAGCACCGTCACGCTCCTCGCCGAGGCGGGACGGGTGGCCCGGGTCGGTGTCATCGTGCTCGATCTCCGCCCGTCACGCCTCGCCGCCACCGCCTTCCGCATGGTGGGTCCACTGCTCCGTTTCGACCCCGACACCACGAGCGACGGCATCGTCTCGCTCGCACGGGGCCGGACGGCTCCCGAGCTGGCCGCACTCGCGCGCCAAGCCGGAGCACGCTCGCCGCGCGCGGAACATCTCGCGATGGCGCGGGTGGTGATGACGTGGCGGGTGGCCCGGTGATGCGCACCGTCGATATCCAGCGCTTCGATGCGCCGATGGAACGCACGTGGGCCTTGGCCCACCAGGTCGAGGCGTGGGGCGATCTTCTTCCGCACTACCAGTATGTCCACCGCCTCGAAGGGACGATCGGCGGCGACGGCCTGGTCGAAATGTCGGCGTGGCGCCCATTTGGTGGACCACTCAACTGGCCCACGTGGTGGTGTTCGCGCATGTGGGTGGATCACCATACCCGCGTGGTGCGCTACAAGCATGTCGCCGGCGTCACCACCGGCATGGATGTCTGGTGGACACTCCGGGAGCTCGACCCCACCCATACCGAGGTCACAATCGTGCACGAATGGACAGGACCGCGCTGGCCCCTGATTGGTGGCCTCGCCGCATCGTTGGTGATCGGGCCGGTGTTCGTCCATGGCATCGCATGTCG
Source organism: Gemmatimonadales bacterium (assembly GCA_038258395.1). GTDB lineage: Bacteria > Gemmatimonadota > Gemmatimonadetes > Gemmatimonadales > GWC2-71-9 > Palsa-1233. The sequence goes on from JBBSPX010000110.1 coordinate 1,588, forward strand.
CACGCTCGCCGGCCTCGCGGCGTGCGCGGTCCGCCCATGAGTGCTCGTGATGTCGTCATCACCGGGGTCGGCATGGTGACCCCGCTCGGACTCGACCGCGCCACCACCTGGGCGGCGCTCCATACTCGCCACTCGGCGGTCCGAACGGTCACGCGCTTCGATCCCACGCCGTTCCGGTCGCACGTCGCGGCGGCGATCGAAGGATTCGATCCCGTGGCGCAGCTCGGCCAGAAGTTGGCACGACGCACCGACCGCTGTTCCCAGCTGGCGCTGGCTGCCACACGCGAGGCCCTCGACGATGCAGGGCTCGACCCCGCCGCACTCGCACCCGACCGGGTGGGCGTGATGATGGGCACCGCCCTCGGCGGGATCGGCTTTGCCGAATCCGAGAACCGCAAGTATGTCGAAGGTGGACTGCGCGCGGTTGATCCGCTGCTCGCCCTCACGGTGTTCGGCGGCGCGCTCAGCTGCAACATCGCGATCGAACACGGCATGAGCGGCGTCAATGCCACCAACGCGATGAGCTGCGCCTCGGGGACGATCGCGATCGGTGAGGGATTCCGCGCCATCCGCGACGGACGCGCCGATGTCATGCTGGTCGGCGGGAGCGAGGCGCCCCTCTACCCACTCTGCTTCGGGTCGTTCGCGATGATCCGGGCGATGAGCACCCGCAACGACGATCCTGCTCGCGCCTCACGACCGTTTGATCAGGCCCGAGATGGATTCGTGATGGCCGAAGGGGCCGCCATGCTGGTGCTCGAATCCCGCGAGCACGCGGCACAACGCGGCGCCGTGGTCCTCGGCGTCATCAAGGGGTTCGGCTTGACGAACGATGCCCATCACATGACCAGACCTCGACCGGATGGGCGCGAAGTGATTCGGGCGATCCGGTTGGCACTCGATGATGCGGGGGTGACACCGGACTCGGTTGATTGGGTCAACGCGCATGGCTCGTCGACGCCGCTCAATGATGCGGGCGAGGCGACCGCGATCCGTGAAGTGTTCGGGGCACACGCCGACCACCTCATGGTGAGCAGCACGAAGGGGTGGCATGGGCATGCGCTCGGAGCGAGCGGCGCCATCGAGACCGCACTGGCGACGATGGCCCTTCGGCATGGCTGGGTCCCCGGCTCGCTCAATCTCGAGGACCCGGTCGTGGAAGGCGCGCTCAACTTCGTGCCGGCGCCTGGCGTCGCCGCCCAACCACGAGTGATCCTCAAGCAGTCGTTCGGCTTTGGCGGCGCCAACGCCGCCCTGGTACTCACCTCGTAGGAATGATGTAGATTCGCCCCGTCCCCGCAGGCTGCGCTCCACCTTGCCAGGAGGTCCGATGCCCTCACTCACACGCCGGATCGTAGCAGAAATGTTTGGCACCTTCGCGTTGGTCTTCTTCGGCTGTGGCGCGGTGGTGATGGATGCGTTTCCCGGGGCACGCACGGGCCTGCTGGGGATCGCGCTCGTCCATGCGATCGTGCTCTCGGTCGCCGTCTCCGCGACGATGTTCATCTCGGGCGCGCACCTCAATCCCGCCATCACGATCGGCCTGCTCACGATCAAGAAGATCTCTCCCCGCGATGCGGTCGCCTATATCCTGATCCAACTCGCGGCCGCCGTGTTCGCCGTCTCGGTTGCACGAATGCTGTTGCCGGTGAGCGTCGGCGACCTCGCGGCGTGGGGGACCCCGGCCCTTTCCCCGCGCGTGACATTCAATCAGGGCGTCGCGATCGAGGCGGTGCTGACCTTCTTCCTGATGAGCAGCGTGATGGGCACGGCGGTCGCACCGAATGCGCCGAAGATCGGCGGCTTCGGGATCGGCCTCACGCTCTTCTTCACCATCATGATCGGCGGCCCGCTCACCGGCGCCGCCTTGAACCCCGCGCGCGCTTTTGGTCCGGCCGTGATCTCCGGCAACATGATGGCCCAGGCGGTCTGGTGGATCGGGCCGATTATCGGTGCCGTGGTCGCCGCGCTGCTCTGGCATCATGTGCTGCTGCGCGAGAACCGGTCGGACGAACCGGAGATGGCCACGGAAGGCTGAATCGCGCGTGTCATGTAGGCGCCCGCGTCATTTAGGCGCCTGCGTCAGCTGGCGCTCGAGATTCCAGCGACGATCTCGAGCGCCCGCTGACGCGGGCGCCTAAGGATGGCGGCCGCGCCGCCACAGGATGACTGTGTACAGCGTCACCACCACGGCCACGATGATGTACGCGGCGGTCGCGTAACTGCCATTCTCAGGAGGCATCGTCGTGCTCCCGGATCAGCCGGCGCACGCCGATGCCGTAGCGCTGCATCACGAAGCCGAGGTAGAAGAGGGTGAAGACACCCATCCCGGTGAGGAAGGTCCGAAGCATCGCCGGCGGCAACTTGGCGTCTGGACTCCCGAGCGCGCTCGGGTCGAGTACCACCGGTGTCGGATGCTGGCTCGCAAAGAGATAGACCGTGAGGTGGTTGAACGGCACGAGCACCAGCGCGGTGATCCCCACCACCGCCGCGAACTTGGCGCGCTCCTCCGGTTCCGGCACCGCGGTCCGGAGCGCGAAGTATCCCGCGAAGACCATCAATTCGATCAGCGTGAAGGTGAGCCGCGGATCCCAGGCCCACCAAACACCCCACGCCGGTCGGCCCCAGATCGGCCCAGTGATCACGACAATCAATCCCAGCCACATGGCGACCTCGGCCGACGCCTCCGCAAATGCATCGAGCCGCGGATCACGGAGCCAGAGGTAGAGCGCGCTGGTGATCCCTGTCACCACGAACGCGAGCTGCATGGCATAGGCGGCCGGCGGATGCACGTAGAAGATCTTCTGCGCCAGTCCCTGGAACCGTTCGGTCGGCGTGAACTGGATCGCCAGCACGTAGAGCCCGGCGAGTCCGAGGAGGGCCACCAGGGTGAGGAGTCGACCCCGTCGTATCGAGCGAGTCGCGGCCGCGCTGTCGAGTGTCATTCGTCCACCACATGCGGGAAGAGCAAGGACGCGAGTGCCAGGAATCCCACGTCGTAGATCACCAGTATTCTAAGCCACCCGGCGATCTCGTCGAACGGACGCCCCTGCAACAGCCTGACCGAACCCGAGGTCCCAGCAAAGATCGGCGGGATCAGGAACGGCAGCAGCAAGACCGGCAGCAGCAGCTCGGCGTAACGCGTCCGCGCGGTCATCGCGGCGAAAAGTGTCCCGGCCGCCATGAAGCCGATCAGGGCCAGGATCAGGATGCCGAGGACGCCGAGGAGGGCGGCACCGATCGGCACGCCGAAGAAGAGCACCCAGAGCGGGAAGGCCACGGCCAGCACCGCGAGCACCATCAGCGTGTTGGCGAGCCACTTCCCCCAGAAGAACGCCACCCGGGAGACCGGGGCCAGCAGGATGCCATCGAGGGCGCCGTGCTCCCGTTCGAGCAGGAAACCGCGGTTGAGCACCACGATACTCGAGAAGGTGAGCATCACCCAGAGCACCGTGGGGGCAATCGCCGCCAACGAGAGCTCACCGGCCGGACGTGCGAAGACGAAGATCAGTTGTACGAGGATCGCGAACGTGACGGTGGTGAGCAGCGCCGTCCGCTGGCGCGCCTCGATCCGGAGATCCTTGGCCATGATCACGAGGACCACACGGAAAAAGTTCATACGGCGAACCACCGCTCGAGCGTGGATCGGAACGCGTCGAGTTCACCGGCGCGTGGCTCGTCGTGTACCACGCGACCGCGCTGCATCACAATCACCCGGGTCGCGAGGTCCCAGAGCGTTGCCGGATCGTGGGTCACGGCGACGATGCCACGCCCGTCGGCGTGCCACGACGCGGTGCGCTGACGCAACCCTGCGGCGGCAATGGGATCAAGGCCGGTGAACGGTTCGTCGAGGAGCAGGAGCGGCGGCCGGTGGAGATCCGCACGGGCGAGGGCCAGTCGCTGGAGCATCCCGCGAGAGAAGCCACGCGCCGGGGCGTCGGCCCGGCCGGTGAGGCCGGCCAGCTCGAGTGCCGCGCTGATCTCGCGTTCTGCGCCGTCGAGTCGATGCAACGCTGCGTGGAATCGGAGGTTCTCACGCGGGGTGAGGTCATCGTACACCATTGCGTGATGCGAGAGGAATCCCACACTCCCACGGGCCCCGGGATCGGCATGCACATCGCGGCCAGACACCTCGACCCGCCCTCGGAGTGGCCGAACGAGGCCGGCGATCGCACGGAGCAGAGTGGTCTTGCCGGCGCCGTTGGCCCCGAGCAGCAGGACCAGTTCACCGGTGTCGACTTCAAGGGAAACCTGATCCAGCGCCCGGATCAGGCCGAAACGACGGACGAGCCCGGTGGCGCGGACGAGGGGGTGGTGCGGCATGGGGGGAATAAAGCGACTTTAGGCGCGACCGTCAGGTCGCGCTCGCGATCTGGGCGGGCATCCGAAGCGCGACCTGACGGTCGCGCCTAAGGCTTTCTCGCCTTCTCGCTTTCGAATTCGAACAGATCGTCGAGCTGGGTCAGCACCAGCAGGTACTCCAGCTCAGGGCCAACGCCTCGCAGCACGACGCGCTGCCGCCGATCGGCGGCGTGGCGCTGGATCATGATCAACGCGCCCAGACCCGACGAATCGACGGTCCGGGTCGGGCCCAGATCGATCACCAGCTCGCCACTCCCCTCGGGAAGTTCATCGAGCAGCTCGTTGGCGGCTTCGCGGAAGGCACCCCTGGTGGTGAGGCCAAGGTCGCCTGGGGCGCTCAGCACCCGAAGGGAGCGGGAGGCGTTTGACACGGTCAATCGGTCCCCGGCACGGTCAGCATGGTCATGCCCGTTCAAGAGCAAAGGCCTTGCCAGATCCGCGAGCCCGGACGCGGTGTCAACTTTCTTGACAGTGGACCCCCAAGTGGCGGCCGGCGATAGATTTGAGGCTTCCCTGCCACAGGAGCGGCACCGACCATGGCCGACCAGCTCGACACCCTGCTCACCGAAGACCGTCGCTTCCCTCCCCCAGCCGACTTCGCCCGCGGGGCCGTGGCCACCTCCGTGACCTACCAAGCGGCCGCGTCGGATCGCTTGGGGTTCTGGGAGGCGGAGGCTCGTCGCCTCGACTGGAGCACCCCGTGGAGCGCGGTCCTCGATTGGCAACTGCCCCACGCCAAATGGTTCGTGGGGGGGAAGCTCAACGCCAGCGTCAACTGCCTCGATCGCCACCTCAATGGCGCGCGTCGGAATCAGGCGGCGCTGATCTGGGAGGGTGAGCCAGGCGACTCGAGGGTGCTCACCTATTGGGAGCTCCACCGCGACGTCTGTCGGGCAGCCAACGCGCTTCGGCGACTCGGCGTCGGCCGGGGCGACCGGGTCGCGATCTACCTGCCGATGATCCCCGAAGCGGCGATCGCGATGCTGGCTTGCGCCCGGATCGGTGCGATTCACTCGGTGGTGTTCGGCGGCTTCTCGTCGGACTCGCTACGAGACCGGATCAATGATGCCGATGCGATCTGCCTGATCACGGCAGATGGCGGGTACCGGCGCGGTGGCGTGGTGCAGCTCAAGCGCACCGCCGATCAGGCGCTCGCGGAATGCCCGTCAATCCAGCATGTGATGGTGGTGCACCGTGGTGGCGGCGCAATCGATGCGACGACCTGCCCGATGGCGGAGGGTCGCGATCACTGGTGGCACCGGCTCCTCGACGCGGAGCCCGGCACGGCGCTGGCCGAAGCGATGGACGCGGAGGACCTGCTCTTCATCCTCTACACCTCGGGGACGACCGGCTCGCCGAAGGGGATCGTGCATACCACCGGCGGATACATGGTGCAGGCCGCCGCGACCACACGCCTGGTTTTCGATCTCAAGGACGGCGATGTCTTCTGGTGCACCGCCGACGTCGGCTGGGTCACCGGGCATTCGTACGTGGTGTACGGCCCGCTCGCCAACGGCGCGACCGTCCTGATGTCCGAGGGCGCCCCGGACTGGCCCGAGCGCGATCGGTTCTGGGATCTGGTCGAGAAGCACGGGGTGACCGTGCTGTACACCGCGCCAACCGCGATCCGTGCCTTCATGAAATGGGGTGCCGAGCACCCCGCACGGCATGATCTCTCGACGCTCCGCCTGCTCGGCTCGGTCGGCGAGCCGATCAATCCCGAAGCGTGGATGTGGTACCACACGCACATCGGAGGCGAGCGCTGCCCGATCGTCGACACCTGGTGGCAGACCGAGACGGGCGGGATCATGATCACGCCGCTGCCGGGGGTCGTCACCACCAAGCCGGGGAGCGCCACCGTGCCGTTCCCCGGGATCGAGGTCGAACTGGTCGATGGTGATGGCGTTGCCGTCGAGGGCCCGGGGGGGGGATTTCTCACGATCACCTCGCCCTGGCCCGGCATGCTCCGGACCATCTACGGCGATGACGCGCGGTATCATGAGACGTACTGGAGTCGGTTCCCCGGACGCTACTTCGCCGGCGACGGTGCCAAGCGCGATGACGAGGGCTACTGGTGGATCCTCGGACGGGTTGATGACGTGCTAAATGTGGCGGGTCACCGGATCGGGACGATGGAGATCGAGAGCGCCCTGGTGGATCACCCCGCCGTCGCCGAGGCCGCGGTGGTGGGCAAGGCGCACGACCTGAAGGGCCAGGCGATCGCGGCGTTCGTCACGGTGCGCGAGGGACAGCGCCCGTCACCCGCGCTCCGCGACGAGCTGCGCGAGCATGTCGCCCGGAAGATCGGCGCGATCGCCAGGCCCGACGACATCCTCTTCGCGGCCGACCTGCCCAAGACGCGCAGCGGCAAGATCATGCGGCGCCTGCTGCGCGACATCGCCGAGGGGCGGACGCTGGGCGACACCACGACGCTGGCGGATCCCAACGTGGTGGCGAAGCTGAAGGAGGAGTACGAGGGGAAGGAATAGGCGAGAAGCGAGTTGTCACCCTTGTATCTCTAGCACGGAGGTAGCAAGGATGGCTGGTC
>JBBSPX010000111.1:0-8422 GCA_038258395.1 Gemmatimonadales bacterium
CATCCCGGTCGAGGAGCAGCCACGGCAACGGCGCCCCGTACGATGAACTGCTCACGGCGATGCGACCGTCGCCCAGGACAACCGCATCCCACGGTGCGATGGGGAGTGCGACCGTTCGCTGGTAGCGCCGTGCCCCGTCGAACACCAGCACGCGTGCCGCGGCGTCGAAGATCCAGATGGTGCCGTCCGGACCCAGCCGAGTGAAGAGCGGTTGGACAAAGCCAGCCGCGCCATCGTTCGGTCCCTTGAGCTCGCCCAGAAAGTTGCCACCGTCATCGAATGCCATTGGGGGGAAGCCGGTCGTGCCTGGTTGCGGTACCACGATCCGGTAGCCACCCGGATGGCGCGCCGAGACACGGGGCCACGTCGGGATGGAGCCAGGCCCTGTGGTATCACCGACCTGTGCGATCACCTCGACCCTCATCGGTCCGAGGTCGGGACCGGAACAGGCGAGGGAACCGCTCACGAGCGCCGTCAATATGACGCACAACTGTGTCGCGCGCATGATCACAATCCGGTCGGATGGTCGTGAAACACCCATGGCACGCCGAACCGTTCGCCGAGGTGTTCGGCCAGTGCCTTTACGCCGACGGTCTCGGTCGCGTAGTGTCCGGCGTAGAGCACGTTGACGCCGTATTCGAGGGCGTCGAACGTTGTATGATGCGCACCCTCCCCGGTGATGAAAGTGTCGAGACCCGCGGCGGCAGCATGCTCGATCTCACCGCCCGCGGCACCGGTGATGATGCCAACGCGCGTGGTCGTCTCCGGCCCTCCCGGAATCATGTGTACTGTAGTCTCAAGGAGCGTCTCGAGTCGTTCGACCAACCGACTGCGCGACATGATCAGGTGCCCGGATGCACCGAATGGCACGCCGCGATACTCGTGAAACGGAACGGGATCGAGGATACCAAGCATCCGTGCCAGCACCGCGTTGTTGCCAACCTCGACATGACAGTCGAGCGGAATATGTGCGCTGTAGACGGCGATGTCGTGGGTGAGCAGCGCGGCGAGTCGCCGGTACCGACGCCCGGTAACCGGTCGGTTGCCATCCCAGAACAGTCCGTGATGCACCAGGATGAGCGCGCCGGGTTCACACTCGTCGATCACGCGGTCGATGGTCCGTTGCGATGCATCGACCGCCGCCACGATCGCTGACACCTGACCGGTGTTGGCGACCTGCAGCCCGTTGAGCGCGGTCGGCGAATCGGGAATGTCAACGATGTCGAGATAGTCGTCGAGATAGTCGACCATCTCATCCAGCGACGTGCGTGTCACGGCTCTCCCCTATCCCGAAGCGTCAGATACCCTGACGAGGTTGCTGGTGCCCGATTCGGCATGGTCACCCGTCGAATGGGGCCCCGAGAATCATTTCAAGCACTCGTGCCAGATCGTCATTGGAATAGTACGAGATGGTGAGTGTTCCGCGCCCGCGTCGCTTGGCGGTGAGTCGGATGTCGGTGCCCAAGTGCTGGCGAAGGACGTCCTCGACGCGGCGGGCGTCACCGGTTGCCTGAGATGGGGTGGGCGGCCGCTTCATCATCGACTTCCGCGCCGGTGCATCGTCGCCGCGCACCGCCGACTCAACCTGACGCACCGAAAGCCCCTCGTCGACGGCCCGCTTGGCGAGGGTCGTCATCTGGGCCGAGCTCTCGAGCCCGAGGATGGCGCGGGCATGCCCTTCTGAGATCTTTTCCGAGCGTAGTAGTTCTTGCAACTCCGTAGGTAACTTGAGCAATCGCAGCGTGTTGGCTACTGTCGATCGGTCACGCCCCACGATCCTGGCCACCTCGGTCTGGCTGACGCCGAATTCACCGATCAGCTGCTGATAGCCGAGGGCGGTGTCGATCGCCGAGAGGTCATCACGCTGGAGGTTCTCGATCATCGCCAGGGTGAGGGCCGCTTGGTCGTCGACTTCGCGGAGCACGACCGGGATCGTTTCCCATCCCAACCGCTTGACGGCCCGCAGCCTGCGTTCGCCGGCGATCAGCTCGTAGCCGTTCCCCACCGGGCGGACTACGGGTGGCTGGAGGAGGCCCGACGCCTTGATCGAGTCGGCGAGCTCCTGGAGTGCCTCCTCGCGGAAGTCGCGGCGCGGCTGCCATGGGTTTGGCTGGATCGCATCCACCGCCACGTCGCGGAGGGCTCCCTGAACTTCGGCTTCTTCCCGAGACTTCGGGCCGAGGAGAGCCTCGAGTCCTCGGCCAAGTCGCTTAGTATTGGTCACTTGGCACCAGACCCGACGCGACCCTTCTGGAGGGCTTCGGTCCGTTTGATCAGCTCTTCGGCGACCGAGAGGTAGCTCTTGGCACCGACCGACTGCACATCATAGAGAAGGATCGGCTTCCCAAAGGACGGTGCCTCAGCCAAGCGAACATTCCTTGGGATCAGTGTCCGAAACACCTTCGCTCCGAAGTACTCCTTCGCCTCGGCAACAACCTGCTTCGAGAGGTTCAGGCGGTTGTCGTACATGGTGAGGAGGACGCCGTCGATCTGGAAGTCGTGGTTGAAGTTCTGCTGGACCAGGCGGACGGTATTGAGGAGCTGGGAGATCCCCTCGAGCGCGTAATATTCGCACTGAATCGGGATCAGGACCGCATCGGCGGCGGTAAGAACGTTGAGAGTAACCAATCCAAGCGATGGCGGGCAATCGATCAGGATGTACTCGTAGTCACCACGAATCTTGTCGATCGCCCGCCGGAGCACGCCCTCCCGGGACTCGACATCGACCAATTCGAGTTCGGCACCCACCAGATCCTGGGTGGCCGGGACCACATGGAGGAACGGGAGCTGCTCATCCTGGCGGGCGACACTCTCGATCGAGGCCCCCTCGAGGAGGATGTCATAGAGAGAGTGCTCGACCACCCCCTTCTCGAGCCCGACACCCGATGTCGCATTGCCCTGGGGGTCGGCATCGATCAGGAGCGTCTTCCGCTCAGCGATCGCGAGCGACGCCGCGAGGTTGACAGCGGTGGTCGTCTTGCCGACCCCGCCCTTCTGGTTTGCAATGGCGATCGTACGGGACATTGGACTCACGATGGACGATGGACGATGAACGATGAACGATGAACGATGAACGATGAACGATGAACGAGTCCGAATCTACCCCGCACAACGACCGATGGACAGGGGCCGTTTCACGTGGAACACTCGAAGAACGTAAAAGGGCCCTGTTTCACGTGAAACAGAGCCAGTTTACGCAATATCAGACGATAACGTGTTATTATTACTATCTTTACAATCTGTATCCACAATCCTTAATCGTCCATCGTCCATCGTTCATCGTTCATCCTTGCCGCACCCACCGAAAGACTTCACGGATTGTCGGCTTCTTGCCGTACATCAGGATGCCGACCCGGTAGATCCGCGCGGCGAGCCAGGCGACGGCGAGGATGCCGGCGACCATGGAGGCGAGCGACAGGACCAGTTGTGTGATCGGGACCGAGGCCATCGACCATCGGACCGGCATCACGAACGGAGCGAAGAACGGGATGTAGGAGAAGATCAACCCGATGCCGGCCGTTGGGTCCTTCATCACGGCGAATACACCGAAGAAGCCGAAGACGATCAGCATCGTAACGGGCATCATGAACTGCTGCATCTCCTGCATCGAGTTGACCATCGATCCAATCGCGGCGTACAGAGCACCGTAGAGGACGAAGCCGAGCGCGAAGTAGAGCAAAAAGACCACGAGCAGGTCGAGCGGCATGCTGGGGATCGGCATCGCGGCCATCGCCGACGGATCGAGCCCCACCAGTCCGGCGATCGCGGCGCGTTGGCTACTGAGGAGGAACACCGCCCCCCCCAGATACCGACCTGCAGCAGGCCGGTCAGCCCGACGCCGACGATCTTGCCAAGCAGCATCTGAAACGGGGTGAGCGAGGAGGCAAGGACTTCCATGATGCGGGAGGTCTTCTCCTCGATCACCGAAGTCGCCGTCTGGGCGCCGTAGATCAGGATCACGAAGTAGAGCAGGAAGCCCATGCCATAGGCCAGCACGAACGACGCCTCGCCGCTCTCGCCGGTCAGCTTGCCGTCGGACACCTTCTGCGACTTGATGTCGGCGCGCATCATGGCACGCATGACGAGCGCCTCATCGACGCCAGACGCGCTGAGGCGATTCCGCATCAACGCCTGTGATAGCGTGCCCTGTAGCGCTCCCACACCCTGGATGGAACCGGCATTGGCCCCGAGGTAGGTCGCCTCACCCGATTCGAGTGTCTTGCTCGTGAGCACGAGCACGCCGTCGAGCGTCGTTGGCAACTTGTCGCGCGAGAACCCGGTGAGTGCCACCAGCGAATCCTCCGCGAGCTGCACACCATTCGGTGCGGCGATCAGTGCGACATCGTAGAGCGGTCGCGACTCACCATCCTTCGTGAACGTGGCAGTCGAGAGGCCAGTCTGGACGGCCGCGCCGAGCTGTCCGTCCGGTGTGCCATCGACGATCGCGACGCGTTGCGTGCGTTCACCCCCGCCCATCATGAGCGCAGGCACGACCATCATGACGACCATGAGGATCGGCAGCAGGAAGGTGGAAATCAGGAATGCCTTGGTGCGGATCCGTTCGACCATCTCGCGACGAATGACGGCGAAGACTTTCTTCATGCGGCCACCTCTTCCTTCCGTGCGGCGGTTGCGGCGTCGGCGCCAACCTTGGCGATGAAGATCGATTGCAGTGACGGCTCGACCAGCTCGAACCGCGTCATCCCGACACCTGCATGCACCAATGCCTCGAGCAGTGATTCGGCCTGTGCGCCTGGAGCGAGTTCAACATCCGCGGTGACGCCGTAGTCATCGACGCTGGCCACGAGGGCACGATCCGAAAGGACGCGCGCGGCCTTCTCCTTGTCACGCGAGAAGGTCAACGCCACATGCGTCCCACCGAACTCATGCTTGATCTCGGCCAAGGTGCCATCGACGATCTTCTCCCCCCGCGCGATGATCACGACCCGGTCGCACATCCGCTCGGCCTGCTCCATGATGTGGGTCGAGAAGAGCACCGTCCGCCCCTGCTTGGCGATATCGATCACGACATCCTTCATCACCTGCGAGTTGACCGGATCGAGGCCGCTGAAAGGCTCATCGAGAATGACGAGATCGGGGTCGTGCAACAGGGCCCCGGCGAACTGGACCTTCTGCTGCATTCCCTTGGAGAGATCCTCGACCTTCTTGGTCCCCCACTCACCCAGCCCCAGCCGGTCGATCCAGGCGAGGCCGCGCTTCCGCGCCTCCGCCCGGGCGATTCCCTTGGTCTCGCCGAAGAAGATCAGCTGATCGATCACCTTCATCTTCTTGTAGAGACCGCGTTCCTCGGGGATATAGCCGAGCCGGTCGGAGAGCGACCGCGCCCCGTGGTGGGTGCCGAGGAGCTCGATCCGCCCTTCGTCGGCGAGGTAGATCTCCATGATCATGCGGATGGTGGTCGACTTGCCGGCCCCATTGGGGCCCAGCAGCCCGAAGATGCCGCCGGTCGGGACTGTCATGGAGAGGTTCCGGACCGCGACATGGCCGTCGAACCTCTTGGTGACACCCTCCAGCAGGACAGCAGGTGCTGTCATGGGTCAAACTCCGTGTAAGAGACGGAATCATGACGAGAGATGTGGGCGGATGTTTCAAGGTGAACGAGAGGCGTGAGGCGTGGGCGATAGGCCAGTTCACGGTGACAGCACATCGCCTAATGATGTAAATAACCGATGCAGTATTTATTGCAATTCCGAACTCTCTCGTTTCTCGCTTCTCGCGTGTAGACCTACAGCCGCCGCACCCCGCCAAACTCCGCCGTCGGCACGACCAGGATCCGATGGTCGCTGGGCACCCCGAACTTCCGGAGCCGGCCCAGCCAGGACTCGACCTCCTCGGCGTCCTGCTCGAGCACCGCGGCGTTCTTCATCACCACGCCGCGCTCCTGTTGCTCGTGCCAGCGACCCACATAGGTCCGACCACTCACCCCGGCCACGACCACGGTGATCCCGTGCAACTCGTCGTGCCCAGGGTGCAGCACCATGCCGTCAGCCATTAGACGGCGGCGGCGGTGAAGGCGTCACGAATCATCGTCGCCAGCTCGTTCGGGTGGGTGCCCTCGATCTGGTGGCGATGAATGAAGTGGACGACCTCGCCGTCCTTCAGGAATGCGATCGACGGGCTCGACGGCTGGTACTCGCCGAAATACGACCGGGCACGCGAGGTCGCATCGATGTCCTGACCGGCAAAGACGGTGTAGAGGTGGTCAGGCTTGGCGTCGTTGTCGGTGAGCGCCATGCCGACCGCCGGACGCGCCCCGCCTGCGGCACAGCCGCAGACGGAGTTCACGAACACCATCGCGGTGCCCTGCAAGTTGCCGAGCGCATTGTCGACGTCGTCGATCGTGCGCAGTTCAGTGACGCCGTAGCGGGTGACATCCTCGCGCATCGGCTTGACCATCATTTCGGGGTAGGACATGTATTGGCACTCCGTTCTAGGGTTGGATCACTTTTCAGTGCTTCCTTCAGCGCATGCCACGCCATCGTGGCACACTTCACTCGCATCGGATACGCGCCGAGCCCGGCGAACACCTTGAGCTTGCCGAGTGTCTCGGTGTCGACATCCTTGCCCGTCAGCATCGCGTGAAAGCCTTCGGCAATCTCGCGTGCCTCTTCGACACTCTTGCCCTTCAGTGCGGTGGTCATCATCGAGGCCGACGCCTTGCTGACGGCACACCCGCGGCCCTGGAACGCGATGTCGCTCAAGCGCCCCTCATCATCGACGACACACTCGACTTCCACCGTGTCGCCGCAGAGCGGGTTGGTTCCCTCGGCGTGATGGGTCGGTGCGTCGAGTCGACGGAAATTGCGCGGACTCCGATCGTGCTCGATGATCACGCTCTGATAGAGCTCTTCCATCGTCGCCATCAGCCGAACACTCCACGAATCCGGTGGAGGCTCTTGGCCAATCGGCGCACCTCGTCCTCGGTCGAATACGGACCCAACGACGCGCGCACGCTCGCCCAGATACCGAGTCGAGCGTGGAGCGGCTGGGTGCAATGGTGGCCGGCGCGGACGCAGATGCCATCCTGATCGAGCAGCGACGCGATGTCGTGCGGGTGCGCACCGTCCATCGTGAAGGTCAGCACGCCGACGTTGTCGTCCGGCGCGCTCACCACCTGCACACCGGGTACCGCCTCGAGCAACTCTCGCCCAAGCCGGAGCAGATCCTGCTCGTGGGCCGACATCGCGACTCGGTCCTGTGACATGAGCCAATCGATCGCGGCACCGAGTCCAATGACACCTGCGATGTCCGGTGTGCCGGCCTCGAACTTCTGCGGTGCCGCCGCGAAGGTGGTCCCCTCGAAGGTCACCCGGTCGATCATGTCGCCGCCGCCCTGCCAGGGCGGCATCTGCTCGAGATGCTCCGCGTGCGCCCAGAGCACGCCGGCGCCAGTCGGGCCATAGACCTTGTGGCCGCTGAAGCAGTAGAAGTCGACGCCGAGCGCCGGGATGTCGAGTATCAGATGCGGCGCGGCCTGCGCGCCATCGACCAACACCGGCACACCCTGCTGCCGAGCAAGCGCGGCGAGTTCCGCAATCGGGTTGATGGTCCCGAGCGCGTTCGAGACGTGCGCCACCGCGAGCAGGCGCGGTCCCTGCTTCAGCAGTTCGACCGCGGCGGCGAGATCGAGCACGCCGCTGTCGAGCATCGGGATCGGCACCGTGCGCGCACCGACAAGCTGCCACGGGACGATATTCGCGTGGTGCTCCATCTCCGTGACCAGCACCCAGTCGTCCGGTCGAAGCGTGGGACGCAAGAACGACTGCGCCACGAGGTTGATCGCCTCGGTCGTCCCGCGCACAAAGACCACTTCCTCTGATGCGACACCGCCCAAGAGCCCTGCGACCGTCTCGCGCACACCATCGTACGCAATCGTCGCCTGCTCCGACGCCTGGTACACCCCACGATGGATGTTCGCGTTCGACGTCGTGTAGAACTGCTGCATCCGATCAAGCACCGCACGCGGCTTCTGCGCGGTCGCGGCCGAATCGAGGTACGCGATCGGCTTGCCCCGCGACAACATGCCCAGCATCGGGAACTCGGCCCGGAGTGCCGCCACGTCAAACCGCGGAACCGTCAGCGTGTCAGGCATGCGCCACACCCTGGGTACGGTTGACCCCGAGGTGGGACCCACTCTCCGCACGCTGCCGACGCGCTCGAACGGTCAGCTTCCTCCGCGGCGGGGCGGCGCGCGTCGAGATGCGTGCTGCGAGCGGTCCCGCCTCGGAGTCGCAGCCGAAAGTCGACGCAAGAGAGAATCGTGCACGACCGGTCCGGGGCCACTCGGAGCCCGCATCCCGACGACGGCGCGGCGCGGTGGAGCCAGGTGAATCCAGCCACGTCGGTAGCGGGCAGAGAGTGTGCCCCGGACCGGTGTCGTGGCCGAGGAACAGACACAGAG
>JBBSPX010000112.1:0-8371 GCA_038258395.1 Gemmatimonadales bacterium
CGCCGGTGCAACCAGATCGCACGGTGCCGGGAGACAGCACCGCGCGACCAGACAGCACGGCCCGGGCCGACAGTGCGACCGCCGCCGCCGCCGACACCGCTGGCACGCCACCCACGCGCCCCCCCCCGACACGACCCGACACGGGTACACGCGCTGCGTTGCCTGCCCGACCCTGGTGACGCCGGCACTCTTCCTCGATCGCGACGGAACCCTGATCGAGGACCCGGGGTACCTGAGCGACCCAGAGATGGTCCGCCTGCTCCCTGGTGTGGCCGACGCCCTGGTTCGTGCGCGGGACGCCGGGTTTCTCCTCGTCGTGGTCACCAACCAGAGTGGCATCGCCCGTGGGCTGATCACCACCCAGCAACTCGACGCAGTCCACGACCGAATCGGCCACCTCCTCGCGGGTCACGGTGCGTTCATCGATGCGTGGGCCCACTGCCCGCATCTCCCGGATGCAGGCTGCGACTGCCGGAAGCCCCTTGCGGGGCTGCATACCGCACTCGCCAGTGCGCTGGACATCGACCTCTCGGCAAGCTGGTGCATCGGCGATCGGCTCAGCGATCTGACCCCGGCCCAGACACTGGGCAGTCAGGCGGTCCTGGTGATGAGCGGCGAGGGCCCCACGCACCGCGAAGCCGCCGAGAGTCTCGGATCCCCCGTGTCACCAAACCTCGCCGCCGCGATCGACGACATCCTTGGCCGGTGACGCCCGAGAGCACGGGCTAGCGCCCGAACCAATAGCTGGCCTTGATCAGCAGCACATTTCGACCCGGAGCATTGAGCAAGTCGCCAAATGATTGCCGCGGGCGGAATTCTCCCCCACCCTCCGCGAACGACCGGTCCTGCGTCCACACCAGGAAGAGTGCCGATCCCGGGGCATACTCCCAGCGCAGGATCGCGTTCCCTCTGAGTGATGCGAAGGTGAAGTCGGGTTGGCCGACGGAGAACGCCGGCGCCGCACCGGCGCCATCGGGATCGACCATCCCGGTCCCACGGTCCAGCGTCGAGCCCTCGGTACCATAGTCCAGGAAGTCAAAGCCGCGGGGCGCTTGCAGCTCCCGGATGCGCTGATACCTGCCACTGGAGATCAGCGGTTGTGCGAATATTTCGAGTGAGAGAGCCGGCGTGAAGATCCAGTTGGCGCGGATGTTCGCGGCAAGCGTGCGCTGATCCAGCTCGCCGAAGACATAGCGTCGACCGTAGGTGCCGGTCGCCAGCGGATCGACCACCGTCCGCAGGTATTGGCTCGCATTGCGGCTGACCCCGTACTCCGGCCCGATTGAAAGCGTCACATTGCTGGCCGGACGCCAATTGAGGTTGGCCGAGGCCGACCAACCGTCGCCTGCATCCTCGGCATTGACGGAACGCGAAGCTTCCAGGCCCAACGTGAGGGACTTGCGACCGTCACTCTCCCAGCCGCCCGAGAGTTCTGCTCCGCCGGGACTCCGCATCAGCGGACCACCGCGGGTGGCGCGATTGCTCAGACTGGTTGCCGCCGCAAAGATCCCGATTCGCAGCGAGTTGAAGTTCTTGAGCGTGACATTCGAGTTGCTCCAGAATCCGGCGCCAGTCTGATTGCCATCGAAGTCCCAGCGTCCGAACAACGCGGTGCGGACCTGGGCGCGATTGTACCAGCTCCCGGGCGTCGTCCACTGATAGCCCGGCGAGATGTGAGCATTGATCAAGTCGGTCTGTCCGATATATCCGAGGTCGTTGTTCTCGAACCCAGGGGTCACGGCCCCCACCGCCGCGTTGAAGAGCACTGAACCGGATTGCCGATTGAGCGAGAGGCGCCCGAAGCCACCGATCAAGGAAGTCCTGCTCGAATCGACCGAGACATGCACGGCGTCTGGGCGTTGGAAGTAGTGGACGGGGCCCGTCTGGAGCGCCGCAATCCTTGCTGCGGTGCCGGTCACCCGCGTCATGCTCCCCCAGCCGCTCAGGACCCACTCGCGATCTCGGTCCAGCGTGACCCAGCCATCGAGACCTGCGAGCAGGCTGTTGGCGTTCAGCTCATCCCTGAGCATCGGATCTCTGAAGCTCCGGCCGGTCCACGTGCCGATCACCCCGATCCCGTGGCGACCGCCCGCGAGGTCACGCTGTGCACGAACGACGCCGTATCCGGTGAATGGTTCGACCTCGTGGGCCGAGGCCACTCCCGCGTTGGCGATGCGGGCATAGGTCCGCTCGGTCGCCCCGCCGAGCACGCCGACGTTCCAGCCGTGCACGAGTCCGGTGACTTTGGTGGCGCCGAGAATGCGACTCCCCTGGGGCTCATCGGTGTACTGGGCGTTGGGCACGCTGCCCTGTGGGCTCCGGCCGATCCGACGTGAGTAGAACGTTTCGTTGTCGACCCAGTTGAATCCCATGAAGTTGTCCGCGCCGCCGAAGCCGAAGTTGAAGATGCTGCTCCCCTCGACGAAGAACGGCCGCCGTTCCTCGAAGAAGGTCTCGACATCGCTCAGATTGACGACCGCCGGGTCGACCTCGACCTGCCCGAAGTCCGGGTTGACCGTGGCGGCAAGTTGCAGCGATCCGCCGAGTCCGGCCCGGAGATCGCCACCCACACTGCCGGCCATCGTGCTTCCGTCTCGGAACGGATCGCCAGGCGCCACCGTCTCGAGCGTCGAGCGAGCCGTGACATAGGGGACAACCTCGAAGCGCCGGCGTGGTTGGATCCCCTCGAGCCCATGCAACTCCGCGAAGCGGGAGACGAACCCTGCCTCACTCGCCAGACGCGGGACCAGATAGCTCACTTCGCCCTTCCGGCCGATGCCGCGCCCCACATTGATACCCCAGACCTGCTCGGTCCGACTGCTCAGCCGGAGTTGCGAAAACGGAATCCTGAGTTCCACCGACCATCCGGTCGCATCGCGAGTCACGGCCGACTGCCAGACCCCATCCCACGCCGAATCATTGAAACCATCGTTGAAGAGCGTGCCATCGCTTTGTTGGCCCGCAGCGGAGACCGTGAACTGGTACCCCGTGCGCCGATCGTGGTACGGATCGATCAGGACGGTGAAGAAGTCGGATTGCGAATCACGATCGCGGCGCGACAGCAACGCGAGCACGGAGTCGGCGGCACGATCGGAGAGATGCGCAGCGACGTAGAGCGCCTCGTCGTCGACGGCAATGCGGACCTCCGTGCCTTCGGATGCCGGCTTGCCTTCGTCGGGCGATGACTGGATGAACTGCGTGACCATCGCCGTGCCCTGCCACACGGCCTCATCCAGGTGGCCGTCGACGATGATCGGCTCGGCGCTTCGGAGCGCCGTGAGCGGTGCCACGGGGCGTGTGTTGGGGAGGGTATCGGCGGGCGCGCGGTGGAGCAACATTGGAATCAGGAGCAAGGTCGCGAGCATGCGTTCCTCGAGAGGTGGAGTCGTTGCTCTGACGCATCCACCGTGATGAGCGTTGCAATCCGGAAGGATGTTTCACCAACGAAACGGCTTGCGGGGCGAAATCGTCGAGCTCAACCCGCTCCGGATCGTTCCGCAGTGCGCGGGCGGGCCGGTTATCTTGCCCGCCGTGACCTACCGGGTAGTGGTGGCGGCATCGGGACGCGGCAGCAACCTCCTCGCATTGGGCGATGCACTGGCTGGACGCCCGGAGGCGGCGATTGTGGCGGTCCTGAGCGACCGTGATGCTCCCGTGCTCGAGGCGGCTCGGCAACGCCATTGGCCCACGGTCCGGCTCCTGAACCCTGCCGACCCACTGGAGATGGCCGCTGCGCTCCGTGCCTGCCGTGCCGATCTCCTGGTGTTGGCTGGGTACCTCCGACTTATCCCGGGCGAAGTCGTGGCGGAATGGCGGGGTCAGATCATCAACATCCACCCCGCCCTGCTGCCACGACACGGCGGCGCCGGGATGTATGGTCGCCGTGTTCACGCGGCGGTGCTCGCATCTGGCGATCTCGTCAGCGGAGCGACGGTCCATCTGGTCGACGAGGCGTTTGATCGAGGCGAGATTTTGGCCCAGGGGACGGTGCCGGTGCTCCCGAAAGATTCGCCGGACGACTTGGCCGCTCGCGTGCTCGATGTCGAGCATCGCCTGCTTCCAGCCGCCGTGCTGGCGGCCGCCGCGCACGGGGGGCCGGTTGCGTTCACCTTTGACGGATCTCAAGTCCATGTTCGGGAGTGACAGCGTGAAGCCCAGAGCCCTCATTTCGGTCAGCGACAAGCGGGGTATCGCCGCATTCGCCAGCGCGCTCGTCCGAATGGGCTGGGAAATCGTCTCGACCGGTGGCACGGCTCGATTGCTCCGCCAGGAAAACATCCCGGTCACCAGCGTCGACGAGGTCACCGGCTTTCCGGAGATCCTCGACGGTCGCGTCAAGACCCTGCACCCGGCGGTTCATGCCGGCTTGCTGGCCCGACCCGACGATCCGGAGCACCGCCGCCAGCTCGCCGAGCACCAGTTGCAGCCGTTCCAGCTCGTGGCCGTCAATCTCTATCCGTTCCAGACCACGATCGCCAACCCCGATGTCACCATGGAGGATGCGATCGAGAACATCGACATCGGTGGTCCGTCGATGCTGCGGTCGGCGGCGAAGAATCACGAGCATGTCCTGCCGGTGGTCGATCCGCGCGACTATCCCCACGTGCTGCAGCTCATTGAATCCGATGGCCTCACCCCGATGGTGCGGCGCGAGTATGCTGCCAAGGTCTTCACCCATACCGCCGACTATGACAACGCGATCGCCGGGTACCTCACCCCGGCCGACGAATCGTTGCCGGCCCGCGTCACCCTCGCGATGGAACGCCGACAGGAGCTTCGGTACGGCGAGAATCCGACCCAGCGTGCCGGCCTCTATGTGACCGAGGAGCCGCGTGGCATCGGGGACCTGGCGCAGCGGCAAGGGAAGGAACTGTCGTTCAACAATCTGCTCGATATCGATGCGGCGATGATGGCGGTGGCGAACTGGCCCCAGCGTATCGCGTGCGCCGTGATCAAGCACACCACTCCGTGCGGCCTGGCCCTCGGACGGACGCCCGAAGAGGCCTTCCGCCGCGCGCGCGCCACTGATCCGACCTCGGCATTCGGCTCGGTAGTGGCGTTTAACACCGTGGTCGATCGCGCCACGGCCGAGGCGATGGCCGACCTGTTCGTCGAAGCCGTGGTGGCACCTGCCTACCATACCGATGCACTCGAAGTCTTCGTCACCAAGAAGAATCTTCGGATCGTCGAGCTGCCCGTTCCCTCGGCCCAACCGTGGCTCGATTGGAAGCGGATCCGTGGCGGATTCCTGATCCAGGACGCCTACCGGTTCGATCGAAGTGAGACCGATTGGACCACGCCGGGCGCACGGCAGCCGACTGTACAGGAGCTCGAGGACCTGCGGTTCGCGTGGACCGCGGTCTCGACCGTCAAGTCGAATGCGATTCTGCTGGCCCGGGCCGAACAGGCGATCGGGATCGGGGCCGGGCAGATGTCGCGTGTCGATGCCGCGTTCCTCGCCGTCCACAAGGCGCAGGAGGCCGGCCATGCACCGGCCGGCAGTGTCCTCGCCTCCGATGGTTTCTTCCCGTTCGCCGACGGCGTCGAACACGCCGCGGCCGCCGGGATCACCGCAATCATTCAGCCGGGCGGATCGATCCGAGACGCCGAGGTCGTCGCCGCCGCCGATGCGCATGGCATCGCGATGGTGATGACCGGGCAGCGGATGTTCAGGCACTAAGACGATGAACGATGAACGATGAACGATCAACGATCAACGATGAACGAGGAACGATGAACGCGGAACGCGTAGAGGACTCTCCTCCCTATCTCTGGGCTCTGTTCACCTTCGCCCTCGTGATGGTGATCTACTACCTCACGTTGGCGCCGACGACGGCGTTCTGGGACACCTCGGAATACATCGCGGCCGCCAAGGTGCTCGGGATTCCGCACCCGCCAGGCAACCCGCTGTTCACGGTGCTCGCACACGCCTGGGGCCTGATCCCGTTCGCGGGCGAATACGCCCGCCGGATCAACCTCTTCGCCGCGTTCACCAGCGCGGCCGGCGCCGGACTTTGGTTCCTGGTCGCCGAGCGCTGGTGCCGCAACGTTCTGCCGGCAAGAGGACCGAGGATTGCCTCGGCGGTCATGGGTGTGCTCGCGGGCGCCACCGCCTGGACCGTCTGGAACCAGTCGACGGTGAACGAGAAGGTCTACACCATCTCGATGCTCTCGATCGCGCTGGTGAGCTGGTTTGCGGTGCGCTGGGCCGATGAACCCGAGGGTGAACGGCGCGACCGATGGCTGGTCGCCTCGATCTACATGCTGGCACTGACATCGACCAACCATCAGATGGGTATCCTGGCCGCACCGCTGCTCGGCGTCTATGTCCTGGCCACCGATTGGCGAGTGCTCACCAAGCCGTGGTTCCTCGCCACCGTCTGGCTCCTGCTCCTCGGGCTTGCGGGCATCCTTGGCGCGGCCGGAAGCGTGGTGGCGGGCACCGCGCCGATGTCGGCGGGTGTCGGCCTCGGCATGCTCGTCGCAGTCGGCTTGATCGGCTGGGCCATCTCCCGCGACCCGAAGCACCCTGGCGTCTGGATCGGCATCGCAGTGATCGTCGCCGGCTTCTCACTCAACTACATCTATCTCCCGATCCGAGCCGGACAGTTCCCGCTCATCAACGAGGGCGAACCCTCGGGCTTCTTCTCGCACGCGTTGAGCGATGTGCTGGGCCGAGTCCAGTATGCCAAGCCACCGGTGACCCAGCGTCAGCCCGCGGTGCCAGGCGCGCCCTACCCGGCCATGCTGGCCCAGCTCTCGATGTACTGGCAGTACTGGAGCTGGCAGTGGGGTCGCGACCTCGGTGCGCTGGTGGCGCCGATCACCGGATTCTTCTCCGCCCTGACGCTCGGCGGCCTCTGGACCCTGATCCGCCGAGATCGCCGGGCCGGACTCGCGGCTGGTGCGCTCTTCCTCACCCTGACACTGATGTTGATCTTCTACCTCAACTTCAAGTACGGCTTCTCGTTCAAGGGAATGAACAATCCGTTGATCGACGACCTGACCATGCGCGAGGTACGCGAGCGCGATTATTTCTTCGTCTGCTCGTTCGCGTTCGCGGGCGTGTTGATCGCGGTCGGATTCGCGGCCATCGTGCGCGGCATCGGTGACTGGCTCGGCACCCGGGTGCCGGAGAATCGCCGATACCTGATGGCGACGCCGGTCCTGGCACTCGCGCTGATCCCGCTGGTCGGCAACCGCATCACTGCCTCGCGTGCGGATGAGACCCTGCCGCGCGACTTCGCCGTCGATATCCTCGAATCGGTGGCGCCCTATGGCATCCTGATCACCGCAGGCGACAACGACACCTTCCCGCTCTGGTTTGCCCAAGAGGTGCTCGGGGTGCGGCGCGACGTGACCCTCGCCAACCTCTCGCTGATGAACACCCAGTGGCACCTACGACAGATGCGTCGGCGCCCGACCGAGACGTTCGATCCCGCCAGCGCTGCATCGATTTGGCGGCCGGGGACCGATGCCGACTCGATCCCGCTCTGGGGCGAACCCGTCGGCGGCTGGACCAAGCCGACGACGCCGGTGTTTGCGATGACGATCGCGCAACTCGACGCCCTCAATGAGGTCTCGGCGGCGCCTCCCTCGGGTGGTGCGCAAATCGGCAACGTGACCCTCACCTTCGGCCAGAACTACCTGACCAAGAGCGATCTTGCCACGGTGCTGTTGATCCGCGACAACCTCGGGAAGCGACCGATCTATTTCTCGTGGAGTGACGGCGGATATCCCGACACGGTGCTCGGACTCCGGGCCTACCTGGTCACGGAGGGTCTCGTCCGCCGACTGTACGACGGACCAGTGACGCCCGATGGCCGCCGGATCGTCGTGTCGCCCGATATCGGTTATATGGATGCGCCACGCACCCGCGCGCTGGTCGAGGATGTCTACCACTGGGAGGCCGCCGCACGTGACCGACCGGCCGGTTGGGTCGACGTCCCGTCGGTGTCGATTCTCTCGCTCTACAACATCGTCTATGGTAGCTGGGCGCGGTGGCTCCAGAGTCAGGGCGACACCGCCGGTGCGGCACGGCCCGACAGCATCAGCCGCGCCATCCAGCGGAACTACCGCTAGCCGGACATCCCCTCCGATACCGGTGTCGTGGCAGCCGCCACGGCACTGGACAGGGACGCCGGCCCCTCGCCGATCGTCCCCCCCCCGATTTCCCCGGCACCGACCAGTCCACGGCGGAAGAGGATCGGCCCGAGCGTGCCGTTGACGGCGATGATCGCCAGCAACAGCGCCCGCATCGACACCGCGGCCTCCGGATACGCCTCCGCAACAATCCCGACCAATCCGATCGCGACACCGGCCTGCGCCGACAGACCCTGCCAGAGCGCGCTCTGCTGCGCCGGCTCGAGCC
>JBBSPX010000113.1:0-8244 GCA_038258395.1 Gemmatimonadales bacterium
GGCCAGCATCCCCCCCCCGGCAGAGTAGGCCACCACCACGGCGGCACCGAGCAGGATGGCCATCATCCTGTCGAGCCCCAGGACCGCCTCGAGGATCAGTCCCATCGCCAGGAAGTTGGTGGCGACATAGCCGACGGATGCGACCACGATCGCGATCCCGGCAAGGCGGCGAATGCCCCGCGACCGGTACCGTACCCCGACCGCCTCCGGGATGGTGACTAACCCGCGCACCTCCGCCAGCAACCGGAGTCGCATCCCGATGGTCCACGCGGTGAGCGTCGCGGTGATCGCGGCTGGGAGCACGATGAATACCGCCCCGGTGCCGTGCGCATACACCAGTCCCGGACCGCCGATGAAGGCGAACCCCGAGAGGGAGGAGGCCATCGCCGCGATCGCCAGCGCCCAGATGCCGATGCCGCGGCCGGCGAGGAAGAATTCGTTGGCCGACGCGGTGCGTCGTGTCGCCCAGGTAGCTATGACGGCGCAAGTGGCGAAGTACACCACTGCAACCAGCGCCACCGCTCCGCCGAAGCCGGTCACGCGTCCACCCCTACGTCGTTGGTTGCGCGGCACTCCCGCACGAATACGGCGAGGGACTCCGGATCGAGTCGATCGTGGCCACCATTCCGGGCGTATGCCCATGGCAGCAGCAACGCCGGCACGAGGCCGACGCCGAGCAAGACCATCGCCGCCCGGCGCGGCAATCCGAGTACCATCGCATCGGTCGTCACGTCATCGGGTGCGGTGAGTGCCAGCATGAACCCGACCAGCACAACCAGCAACACAGTGAACGCAGCGAGTACCAGTGGACCACCTGGTTGGCGCCCGGGAGAGGCAAGCAGGAACGGTCCGGCGAGCGTGGTAGCGACGCCATAGATCATCAGGAGCGGTGGCAGGAGGCCCGCTACAGCTGCGGCCAGCAGCAGGTAAGCCGTTGCGATCGCGAGCAGTCCCGACACGAGCAGGAGCCATCCGACGACTCGGGCGGTCATTCGTCGTCGGCGAGCAGGGCCAGGGCCCAGGCCTGGGCATCGAATGGTGCCATGTCCTCGACCGACTCGCCGGTGCCGGTGAACCTGATCGGTACCGCAAGTTCGCGACGCAGCGCCACCACGGCACCACCGCGCGCGCTGCCATCGAGCTTGGTTACGATCAGGCCCGTCGGGGCCGCCACCTTGGCGAATTGCATTCCTTGCTGGACAGCGTTCTGGCCGACTGTCCCGTCGAGCACCAGCAGCACCTCGTGTGGTGCGCCGGGGAGCTTCCGCCCGACGACGCGGGTGACCTTGCCGAGCTCGGTCATGAGGTCGTCCTGCGTGTGGAGGCGTCCGGCGGTGTCGATGATCACCACATCGATGTTGCGGGCCACGGCGGCTTCGACCGCATCGAACGCGACGGCCGCAGGGTCGCCACCCGGAGAACCACTGACAATCGGCACGCCCAAACGCTGAGCCCACGTCTCGAGCTGTTGGATGGCACCGGCGCGCCACGTATCGGCCGCACCGAGCAGGACAGTCCGGCCCTCGGCCTTGAGGCGATGCGCAAGCTTGGCCACCGAGGTGGTCTTCCCCGCCCCGTTGACGCCCACCACGATCACGACCGTCGGGCCCGATTCTGCACGTGCAATGCGTCCTGGCTCTGCCGGTCCCGACAACATTTCCGCGAGTCGGTCGCCGAATGCCGTCTTGAGATCTGCATCGGTCTTGACCTTGCCGCGTCGGACCAAGTCCTCCAGAAACTCGACGAGATCAAGCGTCGCGGGCACGCCGAAGTCTGCCTCTATCAGCGTCTGTTCGAGCTGTTCGAGTTCATCGCCCTTGAGACCGCGCACCAGCACGCCCACGTCGGTGAGCGCGAGGCGCTTGATGCGCTTCCAAAGTCCGAGTTTGGTGGAGCCGAGAGAGGCCATAGGACACGAGAGGCGAGAGGCGAGAACATGTATTGGTGAACACCGCAGTCTGGCGGAATCTAGCGTGGGACCGGCGCGCACGCATCACGCATCACGCATCCCGCTTCTCGCTTCTCGTTTCACGCATGACGTTTCTCGCTTCTCGCCAGCGCCTCCCACATCACCTCGACCGGATGCCGACTCTTACGCCCCGTCCCGTCGAATATCTGATGCCGGCAGCTGGTACCCGGCGCCACGACGATCGTTCCATCGGGCGTGCCTCGGACCGCCGGGAAGAGGACCAGTTCACCGATCTGCATGGAGACCTCGTAGTGCTCGCGTTCGTAGCCGAATGAACCGGCCATGCCGCAGCAGCCGCTCGGGATCTCCTGGACCGTGTGACCGGACGGCAAGGAGAGCATCCGAATGGTCGGGTCGGTGCTCGCCAGCGCCTTCTGGTGGCAGTGCCCGTGCAACATGATGATACGACGCGTCCGGTCGAACGCCTGCGCCGAGATGCGGCCGGCATTCATCTCGCGGACGAAGAACTCTTCGAAGAGGAGAGCGTTGCGAGCGAGTTCGAGAGAGGCGGTGCGATCGGCCGGTGCGACCAGATCCGGGTATTCGTCTCGGAAGCCAAGTATTGCAGATGGCTCGAGCCCGATCAGCGGGGCCGCATCGGTGATCATCGACGCCAGCCGCTGGACATTCGTGCACGCCAGGGCCTGCGCGTCACGCACCAATCCCTTCGAGAGCTGCGCACGACCGCTGTCGACATGGTCCGGGATCAGGACTCGGTATCCCAACCCGTTGAGCAGATTGATGGCCAGGGCGCCGATCGGCACGTCGATGGTATCCGTGAACTCATCGGCGAAGAGGTGCACGTCGCCGTTCGGGTACGGTTGCCCACTCGGGTTCGCGTGTGACGCGTGCCATCGCCGAAGCGTGGTGACGGGGAGCGTTGGCAGCGAACGCTCTGGTGCGATGCCAAGCACACGCTTGACGAGCGATTGAGCCAGAGGCATACGCGAGAACGTTCGAGAGAGCGTTGGCCATGCGCTCACCCGACGGAGCGATGCCCCAGCCTGCGCCAACTGCCGCGCCCGCCACGGTACTCCCAGCCGGTCAAACCGCTGCTGTTGCCACTCCGCCTTGAGGCGTGCCATGTCAACATTCGACGGGCACTCCGAGCGGCAACCCTTGCAGGAGAGACAGAGGTCCATCACCGCCGCAACCTCATCGCTGGTCCATGGGTCGTCAGGGCGTGATGGCCGTGTCAGTGCCTGCCGAAGCACGTTGGCACGAGCGCGCGTGGTGTCCTGCTCGTTGCGAGTCGCCATGTAGCTCGGGCACATCGTCCCCCCTGCGGCGGCGCTCTTCCGACACTCACCGACACCGTTGCATCGTTCGGCGGCACGCAGCAAGCCGCCATCGGCACCGAAGTCGAAGACCGTGAGGTGGCGCGGGTCAGGATCGCCGGGCGCCACACGAAGTGAGGTGTCCATCGGTGGCGTGTCGATGATCTTGCCTGGATTGAGCAACCCCATTGGGTCAAACGCCGCCTTGATCCGGCGCATCATCGCAAAACACTCAGGGCCGACCATGAAGGGGATGAACTCGCCTCGCAAGCGGCCATCGCCATGCTCGCCCGAGAGCGATCCGCGGTACCGCTTGACCAGCGCCGCCACATCCTCCGCGATCGCCCGGAATCGCGTGAGCCCCTCAGTTGTCCGCAAGTTGAACAGCGGCCGCGTGTGCAACTCGCCTGCACCGGCGTGCGCGTAGTAGACGCATGAGATGCCGTATTTCCCCTGCATCAGTTCATCGAACTCGGCGATGTACGCCGGCAGGTCCTCGACGGCGACGGCGGTGTCCTCGACGATCTCTCGCGGCTTCGCATCGCCCGCTACATTCGCGAGCAGTCCCTGACCCGCGCGTCGCAACTCCCAGACTCGGCCGACGTCGGCGCCCTCGACAATCGGGAAGTGTGTCCCGACCCCAGCTGCCTCCATGTCACGCACCAGCGCCTCGAGGCGCGCGACCGTCAGTGCCGGATCGGTGTCGCGCACCTCAACCACGAGAATGGCACCGGGATCACCCTGCACAAAGAACCGGTTGCGGGACTGCGCCAGGTTGCCGCGTGTGCAGTCGAGGATGGTGCGGTCGATCAGCTCGCACCCGCTGGGGTGGTGCTGCATCGCGATCAGCGTCGCGGTGAGTGCATCCGCAACCGAGGCGAAGTGCGCACAGAGCAGCGCGCCAGGCGGCGGCAGCGGCTCGAGCGCAAGCTCGAACTCGACCGCCAGGAGGAGCGTCCCCTCGGAGCCCGCGATCAGCCGACAGAGGTTGAAGGGCGCTGGGCTCGCGGTGTCGAACAGCGCCGCATCCATCAGCCGATCGAGTGCATAGCCGGTGTTGCGCCGCGTCACCGTCGATTTGGGATAGTGCGTCCGAATCAGATCCCGGTTCTCCGCCGATCCGAGCAGGCCACGGACTGCGCGGTAGATGTTCGTCTCGACCCCGTCATGCCCGTCGCACTTGGCCGTGAACCCGTCCGCATCGAGCGGGCCGAACACCGCGACACTCCCGTCGCTCAAGAAGCCATCGGCGCGGATCAGGTGCTCCCGTGTCGTCCCATATACGATCGAGTTGGCACCGCACGAGTTGTTGCCGACCATGCCGCCGATCGTGGCGCGATTGGCGGTCGACGTCTCAGGAGCAAAGAACAGCCCATGCACCGCCAGCGCACGATTCAGGTCGTCGCGTACCACGCCGGGTTGCACCCGCACGGTCCGAGCGATCGGGTCGATGGCGATGATCTTGCGCATGTGACGACTGAAATCGACGACGATCCCCCCGCCGACCACCTGCCCCGCGAGCGAGGTCCCCGCGCCGCGTGCGATGATTCCGAGTCCGTGTCGCCGAGCGAACGAGAGCACGACACCGACATCGAGGTCCCATTCAGGTATCACGACCGCGCGTGGCAGTTCCTGGTATTCGGAGGCATCGGTGGCGTAACTCTGTCGGGTGGCAAGGTCACGCGACAGGTTGCCCCGGACGGCCCGGTCGAGTTCGGCCCAATCCGGCTCGGTGACGGGCCGCGGAGGCGTTGCGCTGGTCATCCGTGAAGGGTACAGCCTCGCTAGACCAGTCCCAACCGCCGGCGGAGAATCCACTCGGTGGTGAATGCGAGGATCGCGAGGCCGAAGAGTGCGGCGAGATCACGGAGCGATCGTCGGACAGGCGTCGGTGTGACGGCGGCGGAACCGGCCTCGAGGGAGGGACTCGTCGGGATGAACTCGTGTGACCACGGTTCCACCATCACGTCCCCACCCGTGCCATCAGCGAACTGATATCGGAAGCGGCCAACTGGCAGCACGATCTGGGCGATGCCATCGGCGTCGAACCGGAGCGTATCGGTTCGGACCACGCTGTCGTGGGTCAGCATGACACCGAGCGGATGTGACGCGCCTGCACCCGAGTACCGGAAACGGACTGGTCGGCCGCGCTCGACCACCGGCTCGAGTGGTTCGGCCATCTCCCGCCGGGCGTCGGGTGTCGTCAGCAGCCAATTGGCGGCCTGGGCGACCATCGCGCGCCATGCCTGCTCGGCTTCTCCGCCCCTGAACGCCCATTGGTAGAGCCCTTCGGCGCCGAACACCACGGTCCGGCCATTGTCGATGCGACCGACCACGATCGGCACCGGTGTCCCGCGCCTGGCCTGTTGCGCCGTCAAGCCGATCCAGTCGCCTCGACCCGCATTGGCCGCGGCCGGCAGTGCCGGCAACGAATCGGTCTCGACGCCAGAGAACGCCTGGCTGATCGGTGACAGATCTCCCGCTGCGGCATACCAATCACCGGGGGGCAGCCCCGTCGGCCAGAGTAGGCGAGCCTTCCCCGAGCTGCGCCAGGCAGCGGTGTCGCCCCGGACCGCGAGCAGTTCCGCAGCATTGGCGGCCGCACGCACCTCGGCGACCGGTGCGGCGGTGAGGCCACGCGAACGGTACCAGGCGCCAGGCCGCAACTGCACGTAGCCGCGAACGACGGCGTCGGTGATGCTCTCCAGGGTGGAGAGGAGGAACTTGCCATCCCAGTCCGGTGTCGCCAGCAACACCACGATACCGGGTGACGTCGTCACTCGAAGCCGACGCCACCGCATGTCATCAGCCGGCTCTATGTCGGGCCCTGACGTCTGGACCACCTGCAGCCATCGCTCGCCTTCCACATCCGGCGGGAGCAGGCCGCTGAGACGCACCACGTGCCGTCCGCCACCCTTGGCTCCCGTCGTGGCCCCGGACAGCAACAGGCGGTCTCCGTCCCGCAGTTCGACCAGGAGCGTGTCGGAAGTCACCTCGCCCGTCACCATCAATTCGACCGATACCGTCAGCGTGTCGCCCGACGCCACTCGCGAGGGCATTTCGACACCGGTGATCGCGACGTCGCTCCCACGCCGGCGTGGCACGATCTGGATCGTCGCCTGCGCAAGCAGGTCCGACGGGATGATCGGGGCGTCTGACACCTCGCCATCGCTGACGACCGCGATCGGCCGGCCGGCGGTCACCGCCGCAGCGAGTGCATCGCCGAGGCGGGAATCGCCCCCCGGTACACCGGGAGCGATCTCACCGAACGTGATCACTTCGCCGCGCGCTGCCGCAGCCGTGCGGAGCGAATCGACCGGCATGCCAGTGGCATGCATCGACACCGAATTGTCGAGGAGGATGAGCGGCCGGCTGGGGCCAAGGCTGGCCCGAATACCGGGATCAAGGAGGAGCGCGAGCACCGCGAGGATGCCGACGAGGCGGGCTCCGGCTCCCATGCGACCGGCAACGGTATCGAAATGCCCCCGCCACGGCAGCCATACGAGCATCACCGCGGCGCCCAGCGCCCCGACCAGGATGATCAGCCGGAGCGGCTCCACCGTGAGTAGCGTTGGCTCAGTCGACCAGCGTTGTGCTCGGCTCCGGGGCGGCCGTCCCCGGGCCGGCGAGCAGCTGCGCCAACGTGTCGCGGTCGGCGCGGAAGTCTGCCCGATCGCTTGCGACGAGCGGTTCACCGGCATCGAACTTCATCGTGCGGGGATCACGCGGGACGTTGTGCACCCTGAACTCATAGTGCAGATGCGGCGCAGTCGAGTTGCCGGTGGTGCCAACGCGTCCGATCACGTCGCCCTGGGACACCTTGATGCCGGGTCGCAACCCGCTGGTGATGCTGCTGAGATGGCAATAGCGCGTGACGATGTCGTCACGATGCTTGAGGGCCACCATGTTGCCGCAGCCGCCAGCGCCCCCGGCGCTGATGACGGTGGCGTTGGCGGCGGCGCGAACCGGCGTGCCGATTGCGGCGGAGTAATCAATGCCATTGTGCGCGCGCATCGTCTTGAAGATCGGATGGAAGCGAATGCCGACCCCGCTCGTGATGTACCGGAACTCGACCGGCGCCGCCAGGAATTCGCGCTTGAGTGCCTTGCCATCGGCATCGTAGTAGCCGGGCTTGGTGTTGGTCCCGACAAACCGATATGCCAGAAGCCGCCGGCCCCCGATGGTCAGGTCGCTCGCGAGCACGCGCCCGAAGCGCACCTCGCCCTCGTCGTTCCGGAGCCGTTCGACGACCACCGCGAACGGATCATGCGGCTGTGGATCCCGCGAGAAGTCGACCGACCATTCGTTGACATTCGCCAACTCCTGCACGAGTGCCTGCCGGGCGCCGGCATCGAGGGTTGCTTCGCTCACCACACGGTCGACGCTCTCGTAGAGCGAGGCGTCGATCTCGCCCGCGACCCGGATCGTATCGGTGCGCCACTCGATCGGGACCGATTCGCCTTCCCAGCCCGCGGTGGTGCGGATGAACCGGAAGCGCTGATCGGCATCGGGCCGGAACTCGATCCGGGTCGCCTCATCGGTCACCGCGTCACGATGGAAGGCGAACGGCGTCTCGGCGCGGAGCGACCGAGGATCGAGTCGCAGTGAAGCAGCAAGTTCGCCAAAGTCGAGGCCAATGACCCCCTGACGTGCCAGCAAGGCAGAGACCGTCTCACCCTGATGGAGGGTGTCGCTGACGACACGGAACGGGTCGCTGACCACGATCGGCAGGGTGGTAGAGACATCCGAGAGCCGCTGCCAGGGCCAGTGGCCCTGCAGGGCGAAGACGGAGGCCGCCGTCAGGATGCCGAGTGCGATCAGGATGCGGGGTGCGGTGCGTGACATCAGTCCATTTGCCGCCTGATAAAGGTCGGGATTTCCATGTCGTTGACATCGTTCGCGGCCGGTCGCGCCGCCGGCGGGGGGGCCGGGGGCGCCCACCGCGGGTGGGGGGGGGGTGGCAGTGGCGCCCCGGGGGGTGGCGGCGGGCGGGGGGCC
>JBBSPX010000114.1:0-8237 GCA_038258395.1 Gemmatimonadales bacterium
AGGCCCTCGCAATGACAGGCAGTCCTTGGCTCTTTCTCTCTTTCTCTCTTTCTCTCCTTCGTTACGGCCGCAGCACCCTCATGGCCATCTCTGGCGACGAACGCTCCAGCGGCACCTCACTCACCGGCGTGCCGATGTTGAGCCACCCGAGCACCCGTTCACTGGGTGCGAGGTCGCAGAGTTCCGTCATCGCGGGCCCATCGAGCACCGCCGCGCTCCGCCACGCAGCCCCGAGTCCGAGCGCGCTCGCGGCGAGCAGCATCGGATAGCCGGTGCACGAGGCACTCACGAGTTGTTCCCACTCCGGTGCCTTGGGGCTCTCGACCGGCGAAAAGACGATCAGCACCTGGACCGGTGCGCCATGGGCCTTCTTCCGGAACTTGTCGGCCAGCTCGGGGGTGATTCCACCGCGCGCGGCGTCGGTATCGGTTGCGAGCGCATTCGCGAAGCGCTCGCGTGACGTCGAGTCGATCACCACGAAACGATATGGCGTCAGTCCACCGTGATCGGGGCCGGTGGTTCCGGCGGCAAGGATGGCGGCGAGAGCGTCTTCGTTGGGTGCCGGCTCGCCGAGCGCCGAGACGCTCCGCCTCGACATGATGGCATCGAGGACGGTCATGGCTGGGTCGGTCTGGGTCACGCAATTCCTCCGCGGGGTTGATCGAGCAGGAAGGCACGCATTCGGTGCATCCAGGTATGGTCATGCAGGAGTCGCGCGCGCGCTGCATGCCCCAAACGCTCGGCGTCGGCCGGCGACTCGAGCAGTGAGCGGACCACCGCGCGGAGCTCTCGTCCGTCCCGGTAGACCGCGACCTCGCGCCCCGGGGCGAAGTTGCGCGCAAGATCACCGCGATCATCGACCACCTGCGGCAAACCCATCGCGGCGAGCTCGAAGAGCCGCATGTTGCACATCGCCTCGGGGAGATCGCCCTCGACCGCGACGTGGTGGATGTTCACGGCGACGGAGGCGCCACCGTAGGCATTCACATAGGCCTCGGTACTCGGCACCTCCCCCCGACAGTAGTCCTTGAGCGAGGTCTTCCGCCAACCAGGTCCCCAGAGTGCCAGCCCGAACTCGACCAGCTCGGCGAGCAGCCGTTCGCGGCGAGGGGTCGCCTGCCCCGCAAACACGACATTCGCGCGGAATTGGTCCTTGGTGCGAATCGGCCGGTAGACACTCGGGTCGGCGGCATTCGAGAGCACCTCGACGGTTCGGCCGAGCCGCTCGCCCAGTTCCGCGGCGACATCCGTGCCGACGGCATAGATCTCATCGTACGGTCGGGCCAGTGCAGCCGCGGCGTTCATGGTGCGCAGATCGTCCGGGAGCCAGGTGACCCAGCGCGCGGCGGAGCGACCACGGAGCCGGTCAACCAGATCCTCGTCGAGTGAGGACGCATGCGTCGTCAGCACGGTCTGCGGCTGAAACTCGTCGAGCACCCGCTCGATGCGGGTCGGTACGTCGCCGGCCCGAAACCGTTCGAGCAGGCCCGGCCGGGCGTTCAGGTCGAACACTTCGACCTCGACACCGAGTCGCTCCAGGGCGCGGACCCGGTGCGACGCGTTCGCGGCATGCACGTCGTCCAGTGCGGCAATGAACATCAGCCGTCGCTTCGGGCTCACCTTGCCACCTCCGCTGCCGAAAATTGAAGGTCGTGCAGGCGGCGGTAGAGCCGGCCCGATGCGAACAGCTCCGCGTGGGTCCCGCTCTCGACCAACCGTCCGTCCTCAAGCACCACGATCCGGTCGGCCTCGCGAATCGTCGCCAGCCGGTGGGCAATCACCAGGACAGTGCGATCCTGCATCAGCCGATCGATCGCCTCCTGCACCAACCGCTCCGACTCGGTGTCGAGCGCGCTGGTCGCCTCGTCGAGCACCAGGATCGGCGCATCCCGGAGCAGCGCCCGCGCGATGGCGATCCGCTGGCGTTGGCCCCCGGAGAGGCGCGTGCCGCGTTCGCCCAGCCGCGTGTCATAGCGATCAGGCAACTGCACGATGAATTCGTGCGCGTTGGCCGCGGTCGCCGCCGCGATGATCTCCGCATCCGTCGCACCGGGCCGTCCGTATCCGATGTTGGCCCGGACCGTGTCGTGCAGGAGGATGGTATCCTGACTCACCACTGCCTGCAAACGCCGGAGCGATTGCCGCTGGAGGCCCGTGAGCGGCACGCCATCAAGGCGAATCT
Organism: Gemmatimonadales bacterium; assembly: GCA_038258395.1. Classification (GTDB taxonomy): domain Bacteria; phylum Gemmatimonadota; class Gemmatimonadetes; order Gemmatimonadales; family GWC2-71-9; genus Palsa-1233. The sequence continues at coordinate 2,183 of JBBSPX010000114.1, forward strand.
CACCCGCGGTTGGATCATGGAATCGCGACACCAATTCCAGCAAGGTCGTCTTGCCGCCACCGCTGGGACCGACGAGTGCCACCACCTCTCCCTTGGCGACCCGGAAGGAGATGTCACGCAGCACCGGTGTGACGCGATCATAGCTGAACGAGGCGTGATCGAAGACCAGATCGGTCTCGAAGGTGGCCGAGACCGCCTCCGGTCCATCGCGTTCGGTCTCGGACATGTCCAGGAACGCGAAGATCCGATCGGCGCTGGCCTCCGCGATTGCCAGTTTGGTCGGCACTTCGGCCATCGCCTTGATCGGGGACATCACCTGGGCCGCCATCAGCACGAACACCAGCATCGACGAGACCGCGAGCTTGGTCCCGAGAAACTCGGGGTTCGCTGCGGCCCAGATCACCAGCATGATCATGGCGCCACCGAACAGCTCGCTGAAGGGCGAGGTGAGCAGTGCAAAACGCTGGGTCCGAATCGCGCCTTTCCGATATCGGTTGACCTGCGCGTCGAACTCCTGCTCCTCGCGCGCCTCGGCGCCGAAGGCCCGGATCAGCTTCATGGCGCCCAGCCGCTCGGCGACCAGTGCCGTCAATTCGCCCCGTTCGTGCGTGAAGGTCCGGGCATGCCGCTTGAGGCGGGTGCGGAGGAGTTGCACTGCGGCCACCAGCACCGGCGCCAACAGCAACACCATGACCGTGAGCCGCCAACTGTACCCGATCATCGTGGCGACCAGCACGAGGATCAGGACCAGATTCTGGAAGAATGCCGCCAAAGCAGCGACGATCAGCTGCTTCACCTGATCGGCGTCGGTCACCAGCGCCGTGGCGACCTGGCCGCCCCGTGTCTGCTGGAAGACATTCAGATCCAGTCGGAGCAAGCGATGCCAGAGCCGACTCCGGAGGTCGCGCGCGACATTCTCCTGGGCAATGATCGAGAGATAGGCCGACACGTACCCCGCGACCACCTTGATGCCGAGCACCGCGAGGAAGAGCAGGATCAGCCGGCGCGCCACCTCCCCACCGTGGGCGCCGTCAAGCACCGGGGCGAGCAGGCGCGGCAGAGTGCGTTCCAGCCACGATCCCCCCCCCACGCCGAGCCCCGTGCCGAAGAGTTCCTTGAGGAGCGGGTCGAGGATCAGGATCGAGGCGCCCTGGAGCACCGACGCAACTGCGGCGGCAAGGAAGCCGACCACCAGGATGCCGGTGTGCGGCCGGAGCAGCCGCCAGAGGCGGGCCCGACTCTCCCGCGCGCTCAGCCGCGCCTCGGGGTGAGCAGTGCCACCGGCAGGACGATCTCTTCCGGACTGACGCCGCCGTGCAGGAACGAGCCGCGGTAGCGGGCCTGGTATTCCCGCAAGCGCGTAGGGTAGACGAAAAATCGATCACCGGTTGCCAGCGCGAGGCGATGGCCCGGTCGGCGCGGTGGCAGGCCCCAGGCGGCAAAGTCCTCGACCATGATCGCGGCTTCGTCGTCCTGCACCCGCAATTCATCACCAAACTTGTATCGCAGCGACGAGGTCGCATCGCGTTTCGCATAGATCGTGGCGGGTGTGTGACAGTGCACCGAGCCATGGTCGGTCGTCAGCAGCACCGACACATTCCGCCGTTCGGCCTCCTTCAGGGCATCGAACAGCACCGAGCGCTCAAACCAGGTCAGGGTCAGTGAGCGCATCGCCGACGCATCGCGCGCGACCTCGAGGAGCGCTTCGTTCTCGGTCCGACCGTGTGTGAGCTGGTCGATGAAGTTGAAGACCAACGCCGTGACGCCGTCGCGTGACAAATGGCCCGGCAATCGCTTGAGCATCGCCTCACCGTCGCTGGCCGACAGGATCTTCTCGTACCGCACCGGGATGTCGTTCCCGGTCAGCGTCTTCAGTTGCGCACTCAACAGCTCCGCCTCGTGCGCATTGAGCGATTGCTCCTCGTGCTCGTGCCACCAGTCGGGATACCGTGCCCGGAACTCGGCCGGATACAGCCCGGAGAAGATGGCGTTGCGTGAATAGGGCGTCGCGGTGGGGAGGATCGAGAAGTAGTGATCGACCTCGACGTCGAACACGCGCTCGATCAGGGGACGCATCATCGCCCACTGATCCAGGCGGAGGCAGTCGACCACCACCAACAGCACGCGGCCCGTGGCCTCCAGCGTCGGCTGCACAAACTCGCTCACCACATCGATCGAGAGCGGTGGACGATCGGCTCCGCCATCGGCGATCCAGCGCGGATACGACACTTCGATGAAGCGGGCGAAGTCCTGCTGCATCGACTGCTGCAATGTGCGGAGAGCGTCCTGCAAGCCGGGCTCGTCGGCCTGTCCGAGTCGGACCTCCCAATCGGCGAGTTCCGCCACGAGTTCAATCCACTCGCGCCACTCGAGCGCCTGCCCTCGACGGCTCTCCAGATCGCGAAACCGTGAGGCAAAGTCACGCGAGAGCCGCTGCTGTCGAATCCGATCGCCCTCCAGCAGTCGCGTCACCACCGTGAGCACCTGCCGCGGGTTGACCGGCTTGATCAGATAATCGGCGATCTCGGCGCCGATCGCGTCACGCATCGTGTCGCCCTCTTCCGACTTGGTCACCATCACCAGCGGCATCCCCGCATCGATTGCGCGGATGTGCGGGATCATCTCGAGGCCCCGCGTGCCGGGCATCTGCTCGTCAATGAGGACCACACCGTACGACTGCCGGCGCAACAGCACCAGCGCGTCGTCGGCGTTGGTGGCGCGCTCGACGGTGAACCCCTGCTGTTCGAGGAAGAGCACCTGGGAGTCGAGGGTCTCGATCTCGTCGTCGACCCAGAGAATCGTTCGTGGACGCAGCATCCCACGAAGGTACAGGGTTTAGCTTCTTGCCGTGGACCCCGACATCCTCCTTCTGCGGTTCTCGGCCATCGGGGACCTGATCCTGACCACGCCGCTACTGCGTGCCCTCCGGGCACGACACCCCGGCGGACGGCTGACGTTCGTCACGCGCGAAGACATGGCCGACACCCTGCGCCACAATCCTCGGCTCGACCGAGTCATCACCTGGCGTCCGGGGACGCCGCTCACCGACCTCATACGGGAGCTGAAGGCCGGCAGCTGGACGCATCGCCTCGATCTGCATGACTCGCTCCGCAGTCGCCGAGTCCGACTCCAGGTCGGCGGGTCGTGGTCCACCTACCCCAAGCACCGGCTCCGCCGAACGATGCTCATCGCCAGCCGTCGCCGATTCGGCGGATCGTTGGGAGCGGTCGCCGACCGCTATTTCGAGGCAGCAACCGGTCTCGACGTGACCCCCGACGGTGGGCCGCCGGAGTTCTTCCTGTCACGCGAGGCAGAGCTGGCGGCCGATCGGTTTCTGGGTGGCCACGGACTCGGACGATCGCGGCGGCTCATCGCGCTGGTCCCCGGCGCGACGCATTTCACCAAGCGGTGGCCCGACGCGCACTGGCACCGCTTGGTCGATCTCCTGCTCCCGGCCCACGATCTGGTCGTGCTCGGCGGACCGGCCGAGCGTGAGATTGGGGCACAGCTCGTCGGGGGGGACCGGCCCGGCATCGCTAGCGCCGCCGGCGAATTCTCACTGCTCACCTCCGGCGCACTCCTCAAGCGCGCCGATGCGGTGGTGAGCGGGGACACCGGCCTGCTCCACATGGCAAGCGCGGTTGGGACGCCAGCGGTGGCCCTCTACGGCCCTGGGGTCGAGGAGTTCGGATTTTTCCCCTATCACGCCCGAGCCACCATCCTCCAGCAGCCGCTCGCCTGTCGACCATGCACGGCGCACGGCGGTGCGAAGTGCCCCTTGGGCCACCATCGCTGCATGATCGACACGACGCCCGAGATGGTCGTCGCGGCCTTGCGGTCCCCGATCCGATGAGCGACGTCGCGGCCGCGCTCGGCACACTACTTCGAACCCAGGACGCGCTCCCGAGAGGGCCCAAGCGTGAGGGCGTCTTTGCACTGTGGCTCTTCGCCCGGGTGGCCCTCGAGGTTGGGGAGTCGGCTGACGGAATGGACCGGTCGGACCGCAGGCGTTGCACACTGCTCGCCAAGCGCCTGGCGCCGCTTGCCGTGCCACGTCCACTGGGTCGCGGTCTCGCAAGTGCGCTCAGTATGCTCGAGGCGGGCACGCCGCAATCGGCGCGAGTCGCGCTGTCACAACTGGTCGCGCCAGCGCGTGAATCGATCGACCACGACGTCGGGGAAGCCGTGGCCCTGCTCGCCCGTCACCTGCACACACTGCACTCTGGAGCCCAGCCGCGGGCGTAAGCCCGCGGTTGGGTTCGCCTCCCACCAATTCCCTACGCCCCGCTATCGGCCTTCGGCGCGGCCGTCCCGACCAGTCGCACCATCGTGCCACCGAGCGAGTCCGCCTCGACGTGGACCCAGAGCGGCCGGTTCTCGCCCGATTCGACGTAAAAGGTCGTCACCCCACCCGACACGGACTCGTTGATCAGCCGATATGGCGGCCTGGCGAGGAGTCTCCGGTAGTAGGCGGCGACCATGCTGTCCGAGACCGGAGACACCATCAGCAACTCGAGGGCGTCGCCGGAGCCCTGAGTCCGGACCGTCTTGCCATTCGGCGGGAGTGGCACATTCGGGAAGGCCTCGATCGCCGAAATCGGCGTCTCGACCGTCTCGTCGCTGGCCTTGTCGCTACAACCGGCGATCATCAGGCTTGCCAGAGCAAGGGAGGAGAGGTGTCGGATCATCACGGAACCGTAGCGCGGTGGGATCATGTGGGCAAGCGGACGCGTTGCCGAGGTACCGGCGAATCCGCTATGATCCCGCTCCATACAGGAGGTTGCCCATGGCGGGCCACAGCAAATGGAAGTCGATCAAGCACAAGAAGGCCATCACCGATTCCCGGCGGGCTGCCAGTTGGACCAAGGTGATTCGCGAAGTCACGGTCGCGGCGAAGGCCGGCGGCGGTGATCCTGGGATGAATCCGCGCCTCCGCAAGGCGATCGACGATGCCAAGTCGGTCAACATGCCGAACGACAACATCGATCGTGCGGTCAAGAAGGGGACCGGCGAACTCGAGGGGGCCAACTACGAAGAGGTCACCTACGAGGGCTACGGCCCCGGCGGGACGGCGCTGCTGATCGAGGGGTCGACCGACAACGCGAACCGGACGGTGGCAGAAATCCGCCATGCCTTCTCGCGAAACGAGGGCAACCTTGGTGCGACCAACTCGGTCGCGTGGATGTTCGAGCGGCTCGGGCAGATCGTGATCCCCCGCGGCCCGCAGTCCGAGGACCAGGCGATGGAGGATGCGCTCGAGGCCGGTGCCAGCGATTTCCAGGTCGACGGCGATCTCTTTGTCGTGAGCACGGCCCCCACCGAGTTCCACGCCGTCACCGATGCCCTCACCGCCCGTGGCTACACGATCGAATCGTCGGAGCTGGCGATGATCGCGCAGAATCTCGTGCGACCGGCGCCGGCTGAAGCCGAGCAGGTGCTGAAGCTGATCGAGGTGCTCGAGGAGCTGGACGACGTGTCGAAGGTGTTCACCAATCTCGACTTCGACACGATCGAGCTGGAGGAGGCCGGGGCCTGAACACCCGGACCCAATTCACCGTCCTCGGCATCGATCCGGGCACGGCGATCTCCGGCTTCGGCGTGATCCGCGCCCGGGTCGGCGAACGTGCCACCCTGATCGAGTGTGGTGTCGTGCGGACCCGTGCCGGCGACCCGCTGCCCCTGCGTCTCATGCAGATCGCCATCACCATCGAGGACCTGCTCCTGCGCCATCAACCCGATGCCCTCGCCCTTGAGAATGTCTTCGTCGGCCGCAATGTCCGGAGCGCCCTCGTGCTGGGCCATGCCCGCGGTGTCATCATGCTCGCCGCCGCGCGGGCGCAGGTTCCCGTGGCCGACATCTCGCCGCGTGAGGTGAAGGCCGCCGTGGCGGGGAGCGGCGGCGCCGAGAAGGTGCAGGTCGGCCTGATGGTCGCGCGGCTGCTCAACCTTGTTTCCCCCCCCCGACCAGCCGATGCTGCCGATGGCGTCGCCATTGCCCTCACGCATCTCATCCGCATGATGCCCCGGGCGCGCCTGGCCGTGGGGCCACGATGAT
>JBBSPX010000115.1:0-8172 GCA_038258395.1 Gemmatimonadales bacterium
AGGGCGATCTCCCCTTGGGTTGTAATCCGACCGCGACCACTCGCGGGCGCCTTGGCTGTGGGGCTTTCCGCCTCGAATCGTGCCAGGATCACCTTCGCCCGATCAGCGTCCCCCACAACGGCATACGCCTGTGCCACGCTGAGATACGGTCGATCGACCGGCTGGGCCGCCGCCCACTGCGTGCCGGCGACGAGCGCGTCGAGCGAGCGGATCGCCACGCCGCCATCCGCGCGAACGAACGCATCAAGGAGCGCCTCGGTGAGACCGTCGAACTGTCCGATGGCACCGCGGCCTGCGAGAAGATCATCCTGGGATTTGTAGGCGGCGGCTGCGCGAGACAATCGGCCAGCCTGCAGTTCACGATTGCCGAGCAGTCCGAGTCCGAACAATCGCAATGGCAACTGCGGCGACGAGACGAGTTGGTCGACCAATTGTGAAACCGAATCGAACTCCTCACGCGCCACCAGATCCACGAGTCTCGCGCCCAGCAAGGTGGGGGAGAATTCGGATCGCGGGTTCGCCGCGCGCAAGGAATCGAGCAACGCGGCGCCCTCGTCGCGATGTCCGTAACGAATCAGCATGACCGCCAGTCTCCCGGCACTCGGAAGGGTGGCACTGAGCGCCACGTGGCGACGGGCGTAGCGCAAGGCACTATCCATCTCACCGCGCGTGGTGAAACTGGTGGCCAGCTGGCTTGCTGCAATCACGCTGGTGCTGTCCGCTGCGTAGGCCGCTTGATAGGCCGCCAGCGCCTTGCCACGATCAGCTGCCTCGCGGGACAGGGTGTAGTAAGCGCCGATCACCAAAGACTTCTCGCGATCGGGAAGCCGGTCGGCGTATCGGAACGCCTGCCGCAACGCGGAGTCCGCCGCCGCTGCGGACCCACCACCAGCCAAGAGCGCCATGGCGAGCTTTCGCCATGCCAAGGCGAAGGTGCTGTCCAGCGCCACTGCTGCGCGCGCGAGTGTGACGGCCCGGTCGTAATCGCCGTCCACGTCATAGGCGACCGAGGCCTCACTGTACTTCCGCAGCGCCTCAAGTGAAGCAGTGGTGGCCTGCTGCAGTGGGATGCTGTGCTGCACCTGGCGCAGCGACTCGCCGATCTTGCCACGGAGGTTGCGGGTCAACTTGTCGACCACCGTCAGCAAGTCTGCGGGACCATTGGCCGTACCCTGGATTGACACGAGCGTCGCCCCGCGATCGGCGCTCACCAGTTCGAGGCTCACCGCATAGCCGGGCCCGACCCGGGCCAGGCGCCCGCCCAGCACCGCCTTGGCGCCTGCTCGGGTGGCCACTTCCCGGGCGAGGGCGGAGTCCAGCGACGCTGCGCGCGGGCGCTGCATCTGCTGCAGCATCTGGCCGACGTCGGCCTGGTCCACCATTCGGACCGACTTCGACTGCGACATCGCGGCGCGCACCGCGGCGTCGAGGATCGGGGCGAGCGCCGAGTCGCCCTGATCCACCGTAAAACCGGCGAGCACGATTCGGTCGTCGGCCGCGAGCTGTCCCTTCGCGAACAGCGAGCCCGCTGCGCCGATTCCCGCCGAGCGCATCGCCATGTAGCCGGTGACGACCACAACGAATGCGCCCATCGCGTACATCCCGCCCCGTGCCGCGCGGCGCCAGGAAAGGTGCGGACTTGCCTTCATCGCCATCGTCGCCATCCTCCCAGAGGGCGCCTTCGCGTGCATCGTCCCACCCGGGGTGATCTTCGGCGTCGCCAATGCACTGCGCCGCGCCTCCCACTTCGAGTAGGCGGTGAAGAGGAGCGCGGGGAGTCCGAGGAGCATCATCCCAACGGCACCAGAGAAGACCCAGTCCGGCAAGCCAATTCCGACGATCGCCGCCTTCGCCAGAATCGCGACGGCGCCAGTGGCCAGCGCATAGATACCCAACACCTTGGGCAGCATGCCAGGCGCATCGAGTGAGAGCGTCGGGCTCGAGACCATACCCACCGCACTCAAGCGTTGCAACACATCGCTCGCATCCCGCGGACGATCGACGGGGTCTTTTTCAAGGAGCTGCGCGATCAGATTGCTCAACGCGGCCGGCGAATCACTACGCAGCGACGAGACCGCCGCTGGCTTCTCACTCAGGTGCGCAGTCAGCCTCTTCTGCGGCGTACGCCCACCGAACGGAGAATCCCCCGTGAGCAGTTCGAACGCCATGCAGCCGAGGGAGTAGAGATCGACGCGGTGATCGATGTTCGGATCGCCGGCGACTTGCTCCGGTGCCATGTACGCCGGCGTGCCAATCGAAGTCCCGATAGACGTAAGCGTTCCCGCGCCATCACTCATCCGCGATGCACTCAATGCCTTCGCGATCCCGAAGTCGGTGACCATCGCGGTGCCGCCCGAGAGGAGAACGTTGTCCGGCTTGATGTCGCGGTGGACGATGCCGCGTGCATGCGCATACGCCAGCGCCTTGCTGACATCGCGGAGGATCGTCACGACATCATCAATCGGTAGTCCCGTGCCGGTCAGACGATTGCGGAGCGACTCCCCATCGACGAACGGCATCGTGAAGTAGGGTAGCCCCTCGACTTCACCGGCCGAAAGCACGCCGACGATATTCGCCTGCTGCAGCGACGCCGCGAGCAAAATCTCGCGTTCGAACCGCTCGGCGTTGAGCCCCTGCGCCAGTTCGGGGCTCAGGACCTTGATCGCGACTTGGCGATTGAGCCGGACCTCGGTGGCCATGAACACCCGCGACATCCCGCCGCCACCGAGCTCGCGCTCGATTCGAAAGGCGTCGCCGAGGTGGGTCTGGAGGTCGCTCCGCAGGTCGCCCACTACGGGCCTTCCTGCGTCTGCAACTCGCGTAGCCGTGCCTTCACGCTCGCGACGGTAGGTTGCAGCGCAGGGTCAGCGTTCGCCCACTGATCAACGAAGGCCTGGTACTGTGCGCTCGCCTTGGTGCGCTCGCCGGCATCGTCGTAGAGCTGACCGAGCCGCTTGTGCACCGTGGCGAGCGAGATCGGGTCGGCAAAGCCGCCCCACCGGTGGACCGCTGGCACGGCAAGGTATCGTTCGTAATAGACGCGGGCGGAATCGGCTTGATGTTGGCTATCAAACATGCGCGCCAAACCAAACCAGGCGAGCTCGTCGAAGCCCGACGGTCCACCATCCGCTCCAGTCGGGATCGTGCGGAAGCGCAACGCCGCTTGCGCGTACTTTCCTTCGGCGAGCGATAGCATCCCCTCAGTCCAATCGACCACCGGCCGCTGCCTGGCGGCCGCCGCTGCATCGGGGAGCTCCGTCAACCGGCGCGCCATGACAGCGCGGCCCTTCGCCGGCTCGCCAGCCATCGCGTACAGCAACGCCGAATGGAACCATGGCCGATCCACCGCTGGAATCGCCGCCCATTGTGCACCGCCGATGATCTGGTCGAGGGCCCGAACTCCGTCGCTGACCCTGTCGCGGAAGAGGATGTCACCCTCCGCGGCCGCAAATCCGTCGAGCCGTGAGGGCGTTCCGCGCGTTTCGAGCAAGGAATCCAGCTGCTTCGAGTACTGTTGGAAGTCCTGCAAGCGACCCTGCGTCAGGGCGACTTCGATGCTCACTGCCACCGCTTCGATGCGCTGCGGGATCGCGGGCATGGCTCGCTGCACCGCGAGGAGCACCTCAGCCGAGTCGTTGTCCCCCATGAAGTACCGGACGGCGCTCATTGCGTTGACAAAGGACCCAACACTCATCGCTTCCGGCACGGTACGCCTCACGGAATCGACAACCTGTTGAGCCTCGACGAGTTGCCCGGTCCCCGTCAATGCCAGGATGAGCTTTGAAGCGTTGCGGGCGTTTGGCTCCAACCGGAACTGACGCTGGGTATACACCAGGGCACTGTCGTCTGCGTCCATCGACTGGTAGAGCAGAGTGAGTTGGTTGAGGGCCGCGCTATTGGTGCTGTCGAGTGCGAACACCGCCTGATAGGCGGCGAGTGCCTTGGCGCGGTCGCCCTTGCTGCTGTGCCCCTGATTGAAGGCACCGGCCACGAGGTTGCGTTCGATCGGCGGAAGGCGGTCTGCGTATTGTGCCGCGCGCTCCAGCACGGAATCACGAGCGAGCTGGGATGCACCGGCATTGGTGAGGGCAGCGTAGAGCTTGCGCCACGCCAATGCGAATGTGCTGTCGATCGTCACGGCTTCACGGAGCAGCCGTACCGCCTTGTCGAAATCGCTATCAATGTCGTTGGCGCGCGCGGCGTCGGAATACTTGCGCAGTGCCACCAGGGACGAGGTGGTGGCGCGTGCCAGCGGGACCGAGGCCTGCACCAGCTTGAGCGACTCACCGAGCTTGCTGCGCAGCTTGCGAGTCAGTTCATCGACCACCGGCAACAGGTCCTTCTGTCCGTCGGTGGTGCCTTGGAACGACGCGAGCAGTGTGCCTTGGGTGACGCCGGTGAGCTGGAGCGAAATGGCGAACCCGGTGCCGGCCCGAGCGAGGCGTCCGCTCAGGACCGCCTTCGCTGCCGTGCGTGTCGCCACTTCGGCGGCCACGGCCCCCTCCAGCGGCGTATCGTTGTCGCGCTGCATCTCGCCCAGCGCCGCGGCTACGTCGGTTGGCGTGATCAGCTTGACCGCGTTCGACTGCGACATCGCGGCGCGCACAGCCTCCTCAACGATCGAGGCCAGTGCGGTGTCCTCGGGTGCGGCGGACAAGCCCGCAATGAGGATTCGGTCCTGCGCCTGCAGCGAACCCGCCGCGAACAGCGAGGCCGCCGGGCCGATCCCCATCGAACGGGTGACCATAAACGCCGCGATCAGCAACACGAAAGCCGCCATCGCGTACATCCCGCCCCGCTGCGCCCGACGGAACGACAGATGCCGATTCGCCTTGATCGCGATGTTGGTCATTGTCCCCGATGCCAACGGCACGTTCGAGCCACCGGGCGTGAGTGTTGACGTCGCGGCCGATGCCTTCCGCGCCATCCACTTGGCCCAGCCCGTGGCCAGGATCACCGGAAGCCCGAGGAGCATCACGCCCACGGCGCCACGCACGGTCCAGTCGGGGAGTCCGATCCCCACCACCGCCGCCTTGGTCACGATCCAGACGACCATCGTCGCCACGGCCCAGCCCACCAGTGACCGCACCATCCGGCCGCGCGGCGAGAGCAGATCGGACTCCGACGAGGCCGTCCCGACGCTGTCGAGCGCCTGCACCACGTCGGCGGCGCTCGCGATCCTGTCGGCAGGGTCCTTCTCCAGCAGCCGTGCCACCACCAGCGCGAGGGCTGGCGGGCAGTCGGGTCGGAGCGTCTCAACCGCCGCGGGCCGTTCGCTCAAATGCGCGGCCAACATTTTCTGCGGTGCGTGATTGCCGAAGGGCGTCCGACCGGTGAGCATCTCGAACGCCATGCAGCCCAGCGCATAGAGATCGACGCGGTGGTCGATGTTGGGGTCGCCGGCGATCTGCTCGGGCGCCATGTAGGGCGGGGTGCCGATCGAGGTGCCGACCTGTGTGAGCGTCGCCCCCGGATCGGTGTCGCCCAGCTTGCTCTCGGCCAGCGCCTTGGCAATGCCGAAGTCGGTGACGACCGCGGCACCGCCCGAGAGCAGCACGTTGTCGGGCTTGATGTCACGGTGGACGATCCCGCGCGCATGTGCGTACGCCAGCGCGCGCGCGACGTCACGCAGGATCGCGACGATCTCGGCGATCGGGAGCCCTTGGCCGACGAGCCGCTTCCGGAGCGACTCGCCATCGACGAACGGCATCGTGAAGTAGGGCAGCCCGGCGACGTCGCCCGCGGCCAGTACCGGCACGATGTTGGCCTGCTGCAGCGACGCCGAGAGGAGGATCTCGCGCTCGAACCGCTCGGCGTTGAGGCCCTGAGCCAGCTCCGGGCTCAGGACCTTGATCGCGACTTGGCGATTGAGCCGGACCTCGGTGGCCATGAACACCCGTGACATGCCGCCGCCGCCGAGCTCGCGCTCGATCCGGAAGGCCTCGCCGAGATGGTTCTGGAGCTGGGTGCGAAGGTCCACGGAGCCTTGTTGGTGCGGGGAAGCCTGAAACTACTGCGAGAAGCGAGATGCGAGAAGCGAGAGACGAGGCCTGAGCAGGGCGGTTCTCAGCCGGGCGGCGTGGTGAGCGCCTCGAAACCGGCCACGACGTCGAACAGCTCCTCGTCGATGGCACTCTGACGCAGGCGATGCAGCGTTCCCTGCAAGGACTCCAGCAAATCCGCGATGCTCTTGTCGGCGCGGGTCATCGCCGCGAGGCGACTCGCATTCTCGCTGGCGAGCGATTGGGCCGATGCCCGGAAGAGGGACACAAAGAGGTACTCTCGGATGAGTGCGCTGAGGGTCGACGTGCCGGTACCGATCACCTCGGGCAGCTGCTTGGTCGGCCACGGCTGTTGAGCCAGCTCGTGGCTCCACCGAACGTCGAGTGGCAACAGTCGCTCACTGATCGGTGCGTATCCGGCACCCTCGGTGCGGCGGTTGTAGACGAGATGCAGCTCCCGGATATCACGGCGCGTCACGGTCTCGTCGAGGATCTGCCCGACGAGGTCCGTGATGGCGGAAACGGTGTTGGGCAAGGAGAAGGTGCCCGCAGGCGTCACTCCAGCGTCTTTCAGGCGCGCCTGCACGCGATCGCCAACCGCCCACACCTGCACGGTACCGCCCAGCTTTCCCAGCAGGTCCACCGCATAGTCGGCCGCCACGTCGTTGAACTGACCCACCAGTCCCTGGTCCGATCCGAACACCACGACGCCGATCGCGCGGCCGTCGACCCAATCATTTGGAGTGGCAGCGCCCAGTCCCCGCTGCTCCCGGCGGAAACATGCACCCAATCCGAGTTCGACGGTCCGGACGTAGTCGGTCAATGCACGGACCGATTGTTCGTACTGCCCGACGCTGGCGGCAGCCACCGCTTTCATCGCACGGACGACGGATTGGAGATCTCCTGCGCGACCGATCTTTCCGCGAAGTCCCGCCGTGGACTCACTCACGATGGTACCGGCGTCGGCTTGGGCTGAAACGATGCCAGCGCCTGGCGCGCGATGTCGGTGATCGCCGTGCGATCCGCGTCACTCAGGGTGTCCGCGGTTTCCAGTCGGGCGATCACCGCCGCGGGGATCGTGAGCGCCGCCTGCACGACGGAATGTTGGGCGTCGACCATCCGCTCGAGGGGAATGCCGTCAAACAGCTTTGCGGCCAAGCCGAGCAGGATGGTGATTTGTGCGGGCATCGACACAGGGGCGAGGGCCGGCTGCTTGAGGCAGGCGCGAATGCGCTCGCCATGCGTCAGGATCACGCGGGTGTCGTCATCCACGCGTGCGCCGAACCGAGCGAACGTCTCGAGTTCCTCGAACTGCGCATAGGCGAGCTTCAAGTCGCCCGCAACCGCGCGATAGGCGCCGGCCTGCGCCTCTCCTCCCACGCGCGAGACCGACATCGCGACATCAACCGCTGGGAGCACGCCCAGCTCGAACAACCGTGGCGAGAGGTAAATCTGGCCGTCGGTGATCGAGATCAGGTTGGTGGGGATGTAGGCCGAGATGTCCTGGGCTTCCGTCTCGATGATCGGCAGCGCGGTGAGCGAGCCACCACCGAGGTCCTTGCGCAGGTGCGTCGCGCGCTCGAGCATCCGCGAATGGATGTAGAAGATGTCGCCGGGGAAGGCCTCGCGTCCCGGCGGCCGGCGCAGCAAGAGTGAAATCTCGCGATAGGCGCGGGCGTGGTGCGTGAGATCGTCGTACACGATGAGCACATCACGGCCGGCCTCCATGAAGTACTCCGCGATGCTCGTGGCTGCGTACGGCGCGACGTATGCCAGTCCCGGCGTATCGTTGCCTTCGGCCACGACCACGACCGTGTAGGCCATCGCGCCCTGCTCGCCGAGACTGGCGACGGCCTTCGCGACCGCCGAAGCGCGCTGCCCGATCGCGCAGTAGACGCACACGATATCCTGTCCGCGCTGGTTGAGGATCGTGTCGATCGCGACCGCGGTCTTGCCCGTTTGCCGGTCGCCCAGAATCAGTTCGCGCTGGCCGCGACCGATGGGAATGAGCGCATCAACGACCTTCAATCCGGTGGCGAGCGGGACCGTCACCGGCGCGCGATCCATGATCGGCCGCGCCGGGCGTTCAATCGGCAGTCGCGTGGTCGAGGTGATCGGCCCGCGATCATCGAGCGGCCGCCCGAGCGGATCGATCACCCGTCCCAGGAGC
>JBBSPX010000116.1:0-8106 GCA_038258395.1 Gemmatimonadales bacterium
AAAGCCACGCTCGCGTCGACCACGCGGAGATCGATGCCCAGATGCTTCCGGAAGGTGGCCTCGACCTGGGCGCGCTCATCGAGGCGCAACATGCCGTGATCAACAAAGATGCAGGTGAGCCGGTCCCCCACCGCCCGGTGGACCAGTGCCGCAGCAACCGAGGAGTCAACGCCGCCGGAGAGGCCGCAGATCACCCGATCATGCGCGCCCACCAGGTCACGAATCCTGACGACCTCACTGTCGACGAAGTGCTCCGGGGTCCATGACGCCGCGGCGCGACAGATGCCGAAGAGGAAGTTGCCGATGATGTCGCTCCCCCGTGGCGTGTGGGCAACCTCGGGGTGAAACTGCACCCCGTGCAGCGGCAGCGTCCGATGCGACATCGCCGCGACCGGCGAGTTGCTCGACGACCCGGTCACCAGCCACCCCGGCGGCGCCGCGTCAACATGGTCGCCGTGGCTCATCCACACTGGTGTAACCTCGCCATCGGCGAACCCTGCGAACAGCCCCCCCCCCTGCACCGTCACCTCCGCGCGACCGTACTCACGACGCGACGCACCGACCACCTTGCCACCGGCCAGCATCGCCAACAACTGCATGCCGTAGCAGAGGCCCAGCACCGGGATCCCGAGTTCGAGCAGTTCGGGTTGTGCCAGCGGCACGCCTTCACCATAGACGGAGTTCGGGCCACCCGACAGGATGATCCCCTTCGGGTTCCACTCCCGGATCCAGGCGATGTCGCGTGACGGCGGATGGATCTCACAGTAGACGTGCTGCTCACGGACGCGTCGCGCGATGAGTTGCGTGTACTGTGAGCCAAAGTCGATGATCAGGATGCGGTCGTGGTCGGTCACGGGACGTCACTCGCAAAGGGATCGGGAATCTCGGAGGCGAAAAGGTCGGTGAGACGCTCACGAGGGCGGATCACCGCCCAGCGGTCGTCATCGACGAGGACTTCCGCCGCGCGGCCCCTCGCGTTGTAGTTGGAGCTCATGACGAAGGCATAGGCGCCGGCACCAAGCACCGCGAGCAGCGCGCCGGCCGGCATGGCGGGGACTTCCCGACCGAGCCCGATGAAGTCGCCGGTCTCGCAGACCGGTCCGACGACGTCGGTGGTCACGGTGTCGGCGTGCGGAGCCTCGACCGCCACCACCTCGTGCCACGCCTTGTAGAGCGAGGGACGGAGCAGGTCGTTCATGCCAGCATCGACAATGGCGATCTCGCGCCCGCCTGAATGCTTCCGGGCGACGATCCTGGTGAGCATGACGCCCGCGGGTCCCACCACGAACCGACCCGGTTCGATCTGGATCAGGCAGCCCGAGTCCGCCAGCCGGTCGCGCACCGCATCGATCCATTCCTCGGGGGTCATCGGCGATTCGTCCTTGTACCGAATCCCGATCCCCCCCCCAATGTCAAGCGTCCCTGTCTAGTGTCCTCTGCGCCGTGCCTCGGCCAAGACAGCCATAAATCGATCGAGCCCGTCCGTCCACGGCGTCGGCTCCATGATCTGCGAGCCGAGATGCATGGCGAGCGCGTCGAGCGTCAGCGCCGTTGTCTCGTCGAGAACCGCGAAGACATCTGGGAGCTGATCGATCGCGACCCCGAACTTGACGCCCCCCGCACCGGTGCTGATGTACGGGTGGGTGTCGGCCGTCACATCCGGATTGATGCGGACTCCGATCGAGACGGTGGCGCCTTGCATCTCCGCGAGGATGGCGAGCCGGCGGAGTTCGGCGACCGATTCGACGTTGATGTGTCCGACGCCGACGGTGATCGCCGCCTGCAACTCCTCGTCGGTCTTGCCGACGCCACTGAAGACGATGTGTGCCGGGTCAAAGCCGGCGGCGAGTGCCCGCAGGAGTTCCCCGCCAGAGACGATGTCCGCTCCGGCTCCCATGTCGGCGAGTAGCTTGAGCACCGCCAGATTCGCGTTGGCCTTGACCGCGTAGCAGACGCGGTGTGGCAGGTCGGCGAATGCCGCCTGCAGCCGGAGGAATCGCTCGCGGATCACGGCCGCGTTGTACACGAACGTCGGTGAGCCGACCTCACCCGCGATCACGGCCAGCGGCACCTGTCCCATGACCAAGGCGCCATCCTCACCGACCCCGAGGCCGGCCTCGCTCAACAGGGACGTCAGTAGGCCCTCGCCCACACGGCCTCCACCTTGGCGGGGCGGCCCGTCCAGATGCAGGTCGTTGGCGCGTTGGGCGAACGAAACTCCTCCATCGGCAGGCAGCGAATCGTCGCCTTGGTTGCCGCCTTGATCTCCGCCTCGACCGACGGTTCCCCACAGAAGCCTGCGTAGACAAATCCACCGTCCCGCTTCAGGAACTCGAGGAACTCTTCCTTCGACGCGGGACCACGGAGTGAATTGGCCTCGCGTCGAGCGAGGGCCGCATCGAAGAGTGCCTGCTGCATGACCTCGAGCTCTCGGGTGACTGTCGCGCCGAGTTCGGCCATCGGTACCGAGTCCTTGCCACCGGTCCGGCGCGCGAGCATGACCGTTTCCGCAGCGAGGTCACGCGGACCAATCTCCAGACGGAGCGGTGTGCCACGACCCTCCCACTCGAAATACTTGGCGCCCGGCTTGACCCCGTCGCGCGTGTCAGCGGTCACGCGAATCCCGGCCGCCTTGAGCTCCAACCGGATGCGCTCCGCCGCCGCACACGTTGCCTCATGCTCCTCGTCCGAACGCCAGATCGGGATGATCACGACTTGCCACTGCGCCAGCCGCGGCGGACAGACCATTCCCTTGTCGTCGCCGTGGGTCATGATGAGCGCACCCACCAACCGCGTCGACACACCCCACGAGGTGCTCCACACATGCTCGAGGCCACCCTCGGCTGCCTGGAACTGGACTTCGAATGCCTTGGCGAAGTTCTGACCAAGGTTGTGCGACGTGCCGGCCTGGAGCGCCTTGTTGTCCTGCATCATCGCTTCACAGGAATAGGTCCGCATCGCCCCGGCAAATTTCTCGCCCTCGGTCTTGAGGCCGGTGACGACAGGCATCGCCATCCACTCCTCCATGAACGTGCGATAGAGGCCAAGAATCAGCAGGGTCTCGGCCTCGGCCTCGTCGGCGGTTGCGTGGGCGGTGTGCCCCTCCTGCCAGAGGAACTCCGTGGTGCGGAGGAACAGTCGCGTCCGCATTTCCCAGCGCACCACGTTAGCCCACTGGTTCATCTTGACCGGCAGATCACGCCAGCTCTGGATCCACTTGGCGAACATCGCGTAGATGATCGTCTCCGACGTCGGACGCACCACCAGGGGTTCTTCCAGTTCCTTGCCACCACCATGGGTCACGACGGCGAGCTCTGGGGCGAAGCCCTCGACGTGCTCGGCCTCGCGCGCGAGGAAGCTCTGCGGGATGAAGAGCGGGAAGTAGGCATTCTCGTGACCGGTCTCCTTGAACATCGCGTCGAGCGCCTGCTGCATCTGCTCCCAGATGGCGTAGCCGTTGGGCCGAATCACCATGCAGCCGCGCACCGGCGAGTAGTCCGCCATCTTGGCCTTCATGATGACGTCGTTGTACCAGGCGCTGAAGTCCTCGGCGCGCGGTGTGATTCCCTTTTCAGCCATCGTTCACCCTGTCGAAGTGAGGAGATCACGGCACCGCTCGACCACCTGGTCGCGTGGCACCGCATGTTGTGACTTGTCCGCAAAATCGCGGAGCTGCACTTCGCCGCGCGCACGATCGTCGGGACCGATCACGAGGACCAGTCGCGCGCCGCGAGCGTCGGCCTGCTTGAGCTGCTTGGCGAGCGTGACGCCGTTCAGGGCATACTCGGCCGCGATGCCGGCACTTCGGAGTTCATGGACCAACCTGAGCACCGCCGGCATGTCCTCCGGTGTCGCGGCACCGACAAACGCCTGCGTGGTTGCCGGCGACGCGGGCTGGAGCTTTCGCTCCCTGAGCATCTCTCCCAGCACCACATCGCCCATCCCGAAACCGACCGACGGCAGATCCACGCCACCGAGCGTCGCGAGGAGAGAGTCGTAGCGACCACCACCACAGATTGCACGGAGCGAGCGCTGCGCGTCGAACAGCTCGAACACCGTGCCGGTGTAGTAGGCCAGCCCGCGCACGATCGAGAGGTCAAGCACCACGTAGTCGCCGAGTCCCATGGCATCGAGCGCGGCGAGGGTGTCACGGAGGGGCACCTCACCCTGCAGTGCCGAGGCAAGGCCCGCATGTGTGTTCGAGCGCGCGACGAGGCTATCCCATGTGGTCGCCAGACGAAGCTCATCGACCAGGATCCCGAGTGCGACGGGATCGCCGCCGCCCGCAGCGAACGCCTCCCGCGCTGTCGCCTCTTCTCGACGACCGAGCTTGTCGAGCAGTTGAAACACACTCGCGTGTCCGGTGCTCGCGATCCCCAGTCCCTCGAGCAGAGCAACCAGCAAGCGACGATCCGACACCCGCACCTTGAAGTCCTCGTGTGTCAGCCCGAGTTCCCGGCACATGTCGATCGCGAGCGCGATCATCTCGGCGTCCGCGAGGGGGCCCGGCTCACCGACGAGATCGCAGTTGAGCTGGAAGTGCTCACGGAGTCGGCCGCGCTGCTGCTTCTCGTAGCGGAAGAGCTGCGGGATGCTGAACCACCGAATCGGCTTCTTCATGCCGTTGGCGCGCGCCGACACCATCCGCGCGAAGGTGGGCGTCATTTCGGGCCGCAGCGTCACATGCCGATCGCCCTTGTCGACGAAGTCGAAGAGCTGCCCCACCAGTTCATCCCCGCTCTTGGCGGTATAGAGCTCAAGTGGCTCGAGCGGCGGGCCATCATACTCCTCGAAGCCGTAGCGCGCAGCGACCCGACGCCACGCAGAGAGGATGTGGGATCGGAAGGCGAGGTCGTCGGGGAAGAAATCACGGAATCCGGGCAAGGCCTGAAACGTCATGGCACAAAATACACGCCGGGAGGCCGGGCCTGAACCCGTCGCCACCGCCAAGGAGACCGGTTAGAGCTAAACCACCCCGCCCCGCCGGGCCAGAACGTCGCCCACCGTGTGGAATGAGCCGGTGACGAGGATCGTACCGGCTCCGCGCTCGGCCTCCCGAAGGGCCGCATCGAAGTCCGGCTCGAGGTGCCAGTGGGCCCGCGCCGGCGGACGTCTCTGATCCGCGAGCCATGCCCGGAGCCAGGAGGTGTCCCAGCCCCGGCCCGCCGCCGACGGGGCCACGGTGAGTACGCCACGGTCGATCACCTGATCGAGCAGCACCAACATCTCGGCCCAGGGCTTGTCGCCGAGAATCGAGATCACGGCATGCAGCGGACCGGGAGGTGGCGATGCCCTCAGCGCGCTGATCAATGCCCTCACCCCATCGGGGTTGTGAGCCACATCGTAGAGCCACTTGCCACGACGGTCGAGCCGACCAGGCACACGTGCGCTCCTGAATCCCGCTTCCACCGCTCCGTGCGATGGTCGAAGTGGCGTCGGCAGCGCCTCGAGCATGGCGGCCGCAACCGCGGCGTTGCGTCGCTGGTGCGGACCGTTCAGCGCAAGTTGGCCAGTCCACTCCGCATCCGGTGGGACCATCCTTGGTTGGTAGTCATCCTCACCCACCACACCCGCACCGGCGTCACGCAGCAGCCGGGCGAGATGCGGGTCAGGTTCTCCAATGACAAATGGGACCCCGGGCTTGGCGATCCCCGCCTTCTCGCGCGCGATCTCCTCGATTGTGTCACCGAGATACTTCTGATGATCGAGCGCGATATGCGTGATCCCGCTCACCAAGGGTGTCACGACGTTGGTCGAGTCGAGCCGCCCGCCAAGTCCAACTTCGAGCACAGCGATCTCGACCCCGCGGGCCGCGAAATCGGCGAGTGCCATCGCGGTGGTCGCCTCGAAGAAGGTCGCTCCGGTGGCTTCCATCGTCGGTCGGAGGTGTTCGGTCCACTCGACGACGGCATCACGATTGATCGGCACGCCATCCACCACGATCCGTTCACGGAACGATACCAGGTGCGGTGAGGTATAGAGGCCGACCTTGCGTCCAGCGTTGCGGAGTGCGGCCGCGATGAGTGTGGCGACGCTGCCCTTGCCGTTGGTCCCGCCGACATGGATTGTCGCGTATTGTGCCTGAGGGTCACCCACAGCCTCAAGCAGGCGATGGGTGGTCTCGAGACCAAACTTGATCTGGGTAAGGCGCGGGAAGAGGTAGCCGAGTGCCGCGCGGTAGCGATCAGGCAGCCGAGCTGGCTCCCGCCGCTGGCGCACGTTGGCCGCGCATGTGGCGCAGCAGGCGGGCGGTCGTCTCACGGAGTGATGCTCGCGGGATCACATCATCGATCTGCCCCTTCTCGAGCAGAAACTCGGCGGTCTGGAAGCCTTCAGGCAGATCCTGACCAATGGTCTGCTTGATGACTCGTTGGCCCGCGAAACCGATGACGGCACCCGGTTCGGCGAGGATCACATCACCCTGCATCGCGAACGATGCCGAGACGCCACCGGTCGTCGGATCGGTGAGGATCGAGATGTAGGGGACAGCGCGCGCGCGCATCTGCGCGATCGCCGCCGATGTCTTGGCCATCTGCATCAGCGAGAGCGCACCCTCCTGCATCCGGGCACCGCCCGACGTCGAGACGATGACCATCGGAATCTTCTTCTCGGCGCTTCGCCTGGCGAGGCGAGCGATCTTCTCACCGACCACCGATCCCATCGAGCCACCCATGAAGCGGAAGTTCATCACGCCGAGGTTGACAGGATCACCCTCGAGCTTGGCGGTGCCGGTGTAGATGGCGTCGGACCCGCCCGCCTTTCGCTCCGCAATTGCCAACCGCTCGGGATAGTGCTCGAATTCGAGTGGGTCGACGGAGTGGAGCTCGGCGAAGAGTTCCTTCCATGATCCTTCGTCGGTCAGCAGCTCGATGTAGTCCTCGGCCGCGAACCGCTTGTGGGTGCCACACTCCGGGCAGACGTTGAACGCCCGAACGAATTTTTCCTTGATGTCGACGTGCCCGCAGGACTCACACTTTTCCCATGCATCGGCGGGGATTTCCCGACGCTCTCGGGGAGCGGTCCTGGCTTTGCGCTCCTTCTTGAACCACGCCATAACGGTCATAGGGCCTCAGGCTGGCACCAGCGTCGGGGGGAGCGCGGTGCGAATGTCAGGAACACGCATTGAACGTGGGGGGCGCTCGGCCTGAGCGCAAGGGGGAGGCACCCAACTCGTTGTCAGCTCTCGATATAGCTCGCGACCCGTTCGTCACGTGCGGTCCGGTACGCGAGACCCAACCCCAGAAAGACCGTCACAAGGAAAGAGCCACCGTAGGAGAAAAATGGCAGCGGGATGCCGGTGATCGGCATGATCGAAATCACCATGCCGATGTTCTCGAAGATGTGGGTGAAGATCAGGCCGACCAGGCCGAAGGTGACCATCGAGGCATACGGATCGCTGGCCCGGCGGGCGATCTGGGTCATCACACTGAGCAACGCGAGGAAGAGCCCGAGCGCCACGAGGACACCGATAAGCCCGAGTTCCTCGCCGACCACCGAAAAGACGAAGTCGGTCCAATGCTCAGGGATATACCCAGTGCGCTTCTGTGGCCCGAGCGTGAAGCCCTGCCCGAACAATCCGCCCGATCCGATCGCCAGCGTCGACTGGTAGCCTTGGTATCCCGTCGTCGCGGCGAAGGCCTCGGGATTCAGGAACGAAATGATCCGTCCCCGCTGGTACGGCGCCATCTTGTTCCAGACGACGATCGCCAACACACCGGTCACCGAGTTGAGGACGTAGATGGCGATGCCTTCCCAGACGAACGGCCGCCAGATCAGCAACAGTGCGAAGAGCACCACCATCCAGATCGACCAGAGCACGGTGCTGCCCGAGAGCAGCAGTGAGAACACCGGTGAGGCCAGCAGGATCAAGATCGGGATCGGCACGCCAGCCCAGAAGATCATCGCGAAGAGGATCCCGCCGAATACCATGGCGCTTCCGAGGTCGGGCTGGGCCAGTACCAGCAGCGTGGGAAGGCCGGCGATCAGGAGCGGAGGGATCAGACCCCGAATGGTCGTGGGTGGATCTCGTCGGGCGGTGAACCAGCGGGCCAGCATCAGGATCGTCGCCAACTTGGCGAGTTCCACCGGTTGACCGATGCGCATTCC
>JBBSPX010000117.1:0-7990 GCA_038258395.1 Gemmatimonadales bacterium
CATCAGCGAGATCGACGGCGAAGGCCTCGTCCGGCTCGGCGTTGATCCCCGACGCATCGAGGTGACGGGTGACCCGCGTGTGGACAGCGTGCTCGCACGGGTTGCCCACCACCAACGCGGTCGTGGCGATCCCCTCCTGATGGTGGCCGGTAGTACCTGGCGCAAGGACGAGGCGCAGCTGCTCGCCGCGTTCCGTACCGTCCGATCCCGACATCCTGGCGCCCGCCTCTGGCTCGTGCCGCACGAGCCGACCACCGAGGCCATCGCCTCGATCGCGGCGCGCGCCGCCTCCCTTGACCTCCCCCCGGTGCACGTGGGGCGGTCGCTCGAACCGATTTGCATCATCACCGAGATGGGGATCCTGGCCGATCGCTATGCCGATGCCGGGATCGGCTATGTGGGGGGGGGATTTGGGGTGCGGGGCGTGCACTCGGTGCTCGAACCGGCGGGTGTTGGCCTTCCGGTACTCATCGGGCCGCACGACCGGGGCGTCCGAGATGCGCGGGTGCTGGCCGAGGCGGGCGGCCTCGTCCGGATTTCGCAGAGTGCTCCCGAGCGAGGCCTGAGCGACCAGTGGCTGGATTGGCTCGACCACCCCGAAGAGGCGCGCCGACGGGGTGAAGCGGGGCGGGCGGCACTCGCCGGGGATCAGGGAGCGGCCGACCGGAATGCCGAGCTTCTTGGCCAACTCCTGGCGCTCGCCCCACACCCCGACGCCTAGACGTTATTCTTCGGGATTGTCCGTCTTTCTCGTCACTTCCCCAAGGACCAGTCCGATGCATCCAGCCATGCACCGTCCGCACCTTCGCCTGCTGACCAGTCTCGCCCTCGGCCTCGCGATGCTCGCCGGGGCGTGCGGTGGCGGCGTCCCCGGCGACGCGTCCGAAGTGGTGGCCACCGCCGGTGATGCCGCCCTCACCCGAGGTGATTTGACCTCCCTGCTGACACGCTCGCCCATCCCACCGACCGAGGGGCTCGCGTTCGGGCTCACCTCGGCGTGGATCGATCATGCGCTGACCATCCAGCATCTCGATGCGCTCAACAGCGACCGGGTCTTCGAGGCGGCCACCGTGCAGGTGCACCTCGATTCGCTGGTCCAACGGCTGATCGAATCGCGGCGCCTCGCCGCGCGGGCGGCCACACAGGAGGAAGTCGATTCGGTCGGGCGCCGGGGTGACATCCACGTGTACCGGATGTATGCGATCGGCCTACCGCCCGGGGACAGTTCAGCGCAGGCCAGCGGGGCTGGGATCCTGCTCGGTCTCCGCTCGGCGGCGTTGACCGCCAGCACATCCCCAGCCGAACAGATGACCAGCCTCTCGGAGCCCGATCGCAAAAAAATCGTCATCACCGATTTTCCGGCGACCAATCAGGCCGGCATCCCTGCCGGCTTGGCCGCCCAGATCTGGGGCCTTCGCGAAGGTGAGATCTCGATGCCGCTCAGGGATCAAGGCCTGCTCCAGATGTACTATCGAGTCCCTCGCCCTGCCGCCGACTCTGCACTCGCGGAATGGACCCGGCTCGCGGTCCAGGCGCGGGCGGATTCCGTAATGATCGACAGCCTGACCACCGCCAGAAAGTTCAGCGTACCCGACGATATCGCGGCCCGGATGCGAAGCGCTTTCAACGAGCCCGGCACGATCTCGGGCACCGGAGCGATT
This sequence comes from Gemmatimonadales bacterium, assembly GCA_038258395.1. Lineage (GTDB taxonomy): Bacteria > Gemmatimonadota > Gemmatimonadetes > Gemmatimonadales > GWC2-71-9 > Palsa-1233. The sequence continues at coordinate 1,662 of JBBSPX010000117.1, forward strand.
GCGAGCTGGGATGATGGCGAGACCACGCCGGACGAGGCGATGGCATGGATCCGGACGATCCCCGCGCCGGTTCGAGCCGAGCGGAGGACGGCGCCCGACAACGAGCTCGGGCGGCTCGCCGAGGCGGCGGGTCGACGGGAACTACTCGCGGAACTCGTGAAGAACGTTGATAGCACGGGACTCGGAGCGGCCATCCGGGCGGTCTACATCGCGCAAGTGAACGACCTGCGCAGTGATGCCAAGCAGGTGGCACTCGGCGCCACGCCAAGCGAGCGGGCGTTCGCGTGGTCGACCGCCGAGACGCTCGTCAAGGTGCCGTATCGGAGCGAGCCATCCGGGCTGGGGGCGGCGCTCCGCGCACTCACACCGGTCGATGTCGATGCGGTGCGGGTCCGCGAAGCGTTGGGTGAGGCGGTCCGGGTCTGGCAGGCGCCAGAAGCAACACCGGGCGTACCCGCGGTCCCGTGATCGCGTGAGGCCTAGCGTCGGCCGAGCGCGTAGGAGAACCCGGCGCTGAACACGCCGGGGGAGGCCCCATCGACGAACTCACGATCATACGCTGCCCGCACCACCAGACCGCCGATGAAGGCCAGATCAATTCCGCCGCTCAGTGCGGCGTGCGTGTCCGAGGTGCTGACGCCCTGAAAGGACTGGCGCTGATAGCTCATTCGCGGCGCAAGCCAAGGCCTGATTGCGAACGCCGGGTTGGGGATCGTCGCTGATACACCGAGGGCCACGGGAACGTGGAGGTTATCGACCACACCACGACTCCAGAAACCCACCCCGCTCTGCACCATCACCCGGAACGGCATGAACGGACCGCCGTAGAGGCGAACCCCGACGCCCACAGCCTGCCCCCAGACGGCATCGGCACCATCGAATGGCGCACCGCGCGACACCATCCCGGTCAGCGCCACTGGTCCGAACCCGCGACCGATACTCGCACCAAACGTGGTGCTGCCACCCGCATCGTCGTTTGCGATGCCGACATCAACACCAAGGGTCGCGCGACTGGCGACTCCACTCGCCATCACTGGCAGCCCACGGACCTGCGCCGCGAGGAGGGTCGGGAGACAGCTGACAGCAGCGATGGCGAGGTAAGAGCGGCGCATGAGACGAGACTCCAGCGAGATCAGCGGAGAAAAGCGGCGGTGAACGCGATGCCGTCCCGATCACCGATCGCGGCGCTGAATCGGACATCGAGACGCGGATTGATGCGGGCATCCAGACCGAAGCCGAGCGAGAAGTCGGTGCCACTCGCATCGCCGAAGTGTGGCGTCAACACGGGGTGCACGTACGGCACCAGCGAGATCGAACTGCCTTCGACCAACACTCGGCGACCCATGCTGAAACCAATCGGCAGGTAGCCGGCCGTGTAACCATCGCCACTCGACACCCCGAGACCAACCGTGAACGACCCATCGAGAGGGAACGCATCGGAGTGGTCGAGCACGCGAGCCCGGAGATCGCCGCCGACCAGGAGCGCGGTCCGGTGCCCGCCGTCGGCAAACCCGGCACGGAGCCCGATATCCATGGTGCTCGAAAATGCGGTGCGATACGATCCTTCCAGCGCGAATCCGGGGCCTGGATCGGAGAGCGATATCCCGATCTCGCTACCGGCAAAAGCACGGTACGGTGCCTGATAGACCGGCGTCCCCGTGCTCTGGGCAGCAGCGGGGACGGTGAGGATGACCGTGCAGAACAGTGTAGCCAACAGCGAACGATTCATGTGGGAACTCCCTGGACAGACTCGGCAAGAACGCGGACGCTGTTCTTGACGACCTGAAGGAAGCCGCCTTGCACATGGAACTCACGCACCCCGGTGCTGGTCGTGACGTGCAGTGTGCCCTCGCCCAACGTGGTCATCAACGGGGCGTGGTTGGGCAGGATGCCGATCTCGCCGTCGAAGGCCGGAGCGCGGAGCGCCACGGCCTCGCCATCAAATACCGCCGCTTCGGGCGAAATGACGGTGACTCGCATCAACCCTGCAGCTCCTTCGCCCGCGCGATCACATCATCGATCCCGCCCTGCATGTAGAACGCCTGTTCGGGAAGATGATCGAACTCGCCCGACAACACGCGCTCGAACGACTCGATCGTCTCCTCGAGCTTGACGTACTTGCCCGGGAAGCCAGTGAACTGCTCGGCGACGTCGAACGGCTGCGACAGGAACCGCTCGAGTCGGCGGGCCCGTGCGACAACCAGCTTGTCTTCCTCGGAGAGCTCGTCCATGCCGAGAATCGCGATGATGTCCTGGAGCGCCTTGTAGCGCTGGAGGGTGCCCTGCAGGCCGATCGCCACATCGTAGTGGCGCTGCCCAAGGAACTGCGGCGCCAGGATCCGCGAGGTCGAGTCGAGCGGGTCGACCGCCGGGTAGATCCCCTTCTCCGAGATGGCACGCGACAGCGTCACGGTGGCGTCCAGATGCGCGAAGGCGGTGGCCGGTGCCGGATCGGTCAGGTCGTCGGCGGGAACGTAGATCGCTTGCACCGAGGTGATCGAGCCGTTGCGGGTCGAGGTGATCCGCTCCTGCAAGTCGCCCATCTCGGTCGCCAGCGTGGGCTGGTACCCGACCGCGCTCGGCATCCGACCCAGCAGCGCCGACACTTCGGCACCGGCCTGCGTGAAGCGGAAGATGTTGTCGATGAAGAGCAGCACGTCCTGATGTTCGATGTCGCGGAAGTACTCCGCGATCGTGAGGCCCGAGAGGCCGACCCGGAGTCGCGCACCCGGCGGCTCGTTCATCTGGCCGTAAATCAGCGCCACTGAGTCGAGAATGCCGGCTTCCTTGAACTCGCGATAGAGGTCGTTGCCCTCACGCGTGCGCTCACCGACGCCACAGAACACCGACTTGCCGCCGTGGCCCTTCTGCACGTTGTTGATGAGCTCCTGGATGATCACCGTCTTGCCGACGCCGGCGCCGCCGAAGAGGCCGATCTTGCCGCCCTTCACGAACGGCGCAACGAGGTCGATCACCTTGATGCCGGTCTCGAGCATCTCCGTCTTCGGCTCGAGCGCCGTGAAGCCCGGCGAGGCGCGGTGAATCGGCCAACGCTCAACCGAATCCGGGATCGCGTCACCGCCGTCGACCGGATTGCCGAGCACGTTCAGGATGCGACCGAGCGCCACCGGGCCGACCGGCACCGAGATCGCGGAGCCGGTGTCGACCACTTCCATGCCGCGGCTGACGCCGTCGGTCGAGCTCATGGCGACCGCGCGCACCTGGTTGCGGCCGATGTGCTGCTGCACCTCGACCGTCAACGAAACCGGCACCGGGCCCGACGCATCGTTGACCGTGAGTGCATTGTAAATCTCGGGCAGGTGGTCGGGTGGAAACTCCACGTCGATCACGGGTCCGATGATCTGGACGATGGTGCCAGTCTTGATGGCGGCTGGTGCGGTCATGTGCAGCAATCTCGGGTCAAGGTTTTGGTCTATCCCAGTGCGGCCGCGCCGCCGACCAGCTCCGCGATCTCCTGCGTGATCTGGGCCTGGCGCTGCCGGTTGTACTTGCGCTTCAGTGCCTCGAGAATATCACCGGCGTTGTCGGTGGCATTCTTCATGGCGGTCCGACGTGCGGCCTGCTCGGCCGCGGCCGTCTCGACCAGACCGCGGTAGATGGCGTTCCGCACATAGCGCGGCAGCACATCGGCCAACAAGGTCTCGGGGTCGGGCGACAGGATGTAGTCGGGACGCGTACCGTTGGTCGACTCGGGTGCCGGGATCGGCAGGATGCGGTCGGCCACCGGCGGCGCCGTGAGCACGCTCTGGAAGTCGGAGCGCACCAGTTCGACGACGCCGAGCTGGCCATCCGCGAACTCCTGCATCAGGTCCTCGACGAGCGAGGCCGCGTGGTCGGTGGTCGGTTTATCCCCGATGTCGACGCGCTGGCTGCGGAAGGCGCGACCGAGATACCGGAAGTACCCGATTCCCTTCTTGCCCACCCCGATCAACTCGACCGTGAAGCCCTCCCTCTCGAGTGCCTCGATCCGACGGCGCGCTTCCTTGATCAGGTTGCTGTTGAATCCGCCCGCGAGGCCGCGATTGCTGGTGACGAGAATCACGACAGCCCGCGACGGCCCCCCGCGTCCTGGAGCGGTCGGCTGCATCAACAACGGAAATCGCGCCTGGAGGTCCGGTGTCACGAGATCGGCGATCACCTCGCGCAGCGCCTCCGCGTACGGCCGCGCCGCGACGACACGATCCTGCGCCCGCTTCAGCTTGGAGGTGGCGACCAGCTCCATCGTCCGCGTGATCTTGCGCGTGTTCGTGATCGAACGGATGCGTCCCTTGAGCGCGCGCGACTTGGACATCTCAGGCCGCCTGGAACATCGGCTTGAAGGCAGCGATCGCGGTCTTGAGGCTCTCGACCACCTCGTCGCTGAGTTCGCGCTTTTCGCGAATCCCCTGCAGCACTTCGGGCCGCGACGCACGGAGCCACCCGAGGAAGTCCTGCTCCCACTTCCGGACCGACACGACCTCGACATCGTCGAGATGACCATTGGTCACGGCATAAAGTGCCGCGACCTGTTCCTCGACCGGCACCGGCTTGTACTGTGGCTGCTTGAGGATCTCGACCATGCGGGCGCCCCGCGCGAGCTGGCGCTGCGTGGCCGCGTCGAGATCGGATCCGAACTGGGCAAACGCTTCGAGTTCGCGGTACTGCGCGAGCGACAAACGGAGCGGACCGGCGACTTTCTTCATCGCCTTGATCTGGGCCGCACCACCGACGCGCGACACCGAGATGCCGACGTCGCCCGCGGGCAGGACGTTGGCGTAGAACAGATCGGTCTGCAGGAAGATCTGGCCGTCGGTGATCGAGATCACGTTGGTCGGGATGTAGGCCGAAACGTCGCCGGCTTGGGTCTCGATGATCGGCAGGGCCGTCAGCGATCCACCCGGCACCTTGATCCGCGGATCTTCGGCGCAGGCCACCGGATCGGTGCTGATCTTGGCCGCACGCTCAAGCAGGCGGGAATGGAGGTAGAACACGTCACCCGGATACGCCTCGCGACCAGGAGGCCGACGCAGAATGAGTGACATCTGCCGGTACGCTGACGCCTGCTTGGTGAGGTCGTCATAGACGCAGAGGGTGGCCTTCCCCTCCTCGTACATGAAGTACTCCGCGATCGCGCAACCGGTGTACGGGGCGATGAACTGGAGCGGCGCCGGATCGGAGGCACCGGCCACCACCACGATCGAGTACTCCATCGCGCCGGCGGCCTTCAGCTGTTCGACCAATGTCGCGACGGTGGAGCGCTTCTGCCCGATTGCGACGTAGACGCAGATCACGCCGGTCGACTTCTGGTTGATGATCGTGTCGAGTGCGATCGCCGTCTTGCCGGTGCCGCGGTCGCCAATGATCAGCTCACGCTGGCCGCGACCGATCGGGATCATGGCGTCGATTGCCTTGATGCCGGTCTGCATCGGCTCGTCGACCGGCTGCCGCACGATGATGCCCGGTGCGATCATCTCGACCGGCCGCCCCATGACCGTCTCGATCGGACCGAGACCGTCAATCGGGTTGCCCAGCGCGTCGACCGTGCGACCCAGCATCTTCGGCCCGACCTTCACCTCGAGGAGACGCCCGGTGCAGCGCACCTCGTCGCCTTCCTTGAGCTTCAGATAGTCGCCCATCACGGCGGCGCCAACCGAGTCCTGCTCGAGATTCAGCACCAGACCGGCCATGGTCTCGCCGGTTGCCCGCACGGTGAACTCGAGCATCTCGCCCGAGATCGCGCGCTTCAGTCCGTAGACCAGGGCGATCCCGTCCTTGACCTCGAGCACCGTTCCGACGTCATCGACGTCGAGCGAGCCGAGATCCGCGGCGGCGATCTCCTTGAGGAGTACGTCCTTCAGTTCACCAGGGCGAAGCACGGAATCGGTGGCCATCAGTCTCTGCGCGTGAGGGTGGGAACCATTTCGTTTACAAGCATGTGAAAATAGTCACAAACCGAGGGTCGCGACACCCCGCAACTCAGGTCCAGCGCCCCGGGCTCGACCCGGCCGCCCGGCGCACGATCTCCTCGATCGGGAGGGTCCCGAGCCGGCGTGCCCCGCCACCGACAAGGCGCCGCGCGGTCCGTTGCAGGAGGGATACGGACGAGAACCCCAAGAGGTCGGCGACGTCGGCCACCAGATAGCCCCGACAGCCCAGCAGTTCCCCGGCCGCCGCAAGCCGAACCGCGTCCATGGCCACCTTGAGCGGGGGCGCCATTCCCGCCCCGAAGCGCCGCGAGAGTGTCTCGCGACCGACCTTCAATCGGGCCGCCAGCGCGGTGGTCGAGAGCCGACTGGGCGCATCGCGGACGATGATCTCCCACGCGGCGC
>JBBSPX010000118.1:0-7890 GCA_038258395.1 Gemmatimonadales bacterium
ACACAGATCCCTTCGGCCGGCCCTCATCGCAGCAGCAGCCTCGCCGACCGCTTCACGGTCGCGCCATCGCCCAGATCCGTCAGCTCCACCTCCAGCCGATACGACCCAGCGTCGAGCTGGGCCACACCCACCTCACGCTGGAATTCGGTGAGCCCGCGGGCCAGCTCGCCTCCGGTCGCGACTTCGAGCGCCACGTTGTCGACACCCTTCCGGTCGGTACGGAGCAGTCGGATGGTGGTGCGCACCTTGACCCGCGCGCGCTTGGAGTCGGTCTGCCAGTAGACCGCCACCGGTTGCGTCCGATCGTAGGCGCCGAGCGGCCCGAGCGGAACGGTACGCCCGCCGGTGGTCTGCCAGCTCTCCCCCTGCGATGCCGCGCCGAGCACGACATCGGAGATGGCCAGTGGTCCCGTGGTAAGGGGGGGGATCCGATCGGCGAAGCTCCGCCCGAGTCGGTCGCTTCCCTGCCCTGCCACCAATGACCAGGCGGAGGCACCATCGGTGCTGGGGACCACGAGGTAGCCGGTGACGCGGGCATCCTTGTCGCGGCTCGCGGGGAGTCGGAGTGCGCGGGTGATGTCGGTGGCCTGCCAGGCGGTAATCACCGGGTTCCACTGGCGAACCGCGAGATCGATGGTGGCCGTGTTCGAGTCGGGATCGATTGCCAGGTCGCCCAGTCGGAGCGCGTAGGGCACCACTGCGAGGGTTGAACCACTCGCCGGATCCCAGACGCGGCTGAGTGTCGCGACGGTCGCGATGTGATGCGCGACACGCACAGAGTTGTCGTCCTTGGTGGTGGCTTCGGCGATGTCGTGCCGATTCTCGACCCGCACCTGTTCCATCCGTTCCAGGCTCACCGGCTCGACGGCACATCCGCCGCGCAGCTCCCAACAGGCAAGCCGGTTCGCGATGGCGCATGCCGGCAGGTCCATTCCGCAGAGGTAGAGTCCAACCACTCCGGCCACCAAGCGTGTGGGTTGGTTGCTCCCGTCGAATTTTTCGTTCTCGAAGTGGAGCAACAGCCGAGTCCCGTCGAGCGTGTAGAGCCATGATTCACGCCGCACGTCTCTGGGCTGCATTACGACCGTGCCGTTGTCAACGTAGAGATGGATATCATCTGGCTTGCCGAATCGAATCCAGATGGCACCGCGGTCGTCGAGTTCTTCCTGCCATGGCTTGTAGAAGCGGAAGGCCTGGGCAGGAATGGATTCCGGATTCGGCCTGAGCCTTACCAAATCCCAGTTCAAATCCCCTTCGGGGTAGGCCGCATTCTGGCTGAATCCGCGCAGATTTCTCGGGAGGATTCGCCGAAAATGCTCCTCCGCGTAGTCCAGTCGATGGAAGTGCTCCATCAATCGTGCGCCGGCGCGCTTGCCATCGCGGGTATCGCGCGTCGCGAGGCGGTCTCGCACCCAACCCGCACGCCGAGCGTCGTCGAGGCCCTGCCACTCGTCCCACTCATCAGGCTCCAGGAACCAGCGCAGCTGCCAGCCGACCTCCGACCACGCGGCGGCATCGTGCGCCGTGCCGAGCGCGCCGTCGAAGAGTGTCGACACGAAGGCGGTATCGGGCGTCCGTGAGGCGAGCCGCGCCAGCATCATCAGTTGCCACGTCGAGTCGGCTCCCCCCTCCAACCCGATCTCGGCACACCGGTTGGTCGCCGCGAGGTCGCCGAGCCGGAACGAGAGCGCGGCGCATCCCCGCACGGCGGCGGGAGCGGCCACGCCATCGGTCACGGCGCGCGCCAACGCGATCCGGATTGCCGCTGCCGGCTTCGGCTCCGGCTGGTCCGACATCAGCACCGCCAGCAGCTCGGCGCTCTCGCGTCGATCCGGCTGGGCGGTCAGTGCCCGGAGCTCCGCGTTGATCGCGCCTTCCTGCCACGATGTGCCGAGCGGCATCTCGACCGACTCGCGGCCGATGGCGCCGTCGAGATCGAGATGCGCCCTCACGCATGCCAGCGTGTGCCACACTTCGGCGTCATTGGGCGAGCGACCTGCGCGATCGGCCGCGACAACTTCGGCCTGGAACAGTTCAGTGCGAGTCGACGGTGCAGCCGGACAGGCGAAGTCGATCGCCGCGTGATAGTGCGACACATCGGTGAGTGAATCCGGGGGACTGAGCACGCGGCGGGGCACCGAGAACGGCTCGCGACGAGCGGTCCGCCGTCTGATCGGTGACGCATCGGGCAGCTTGTTCTCGAAGCCGACCACTTGACCCGCCTGACTCGACGATCCCGCGATCGTGCCGCGTCTGGTCTGGATCGGAGCGCGAATCGACCACTTCATTGGCAACCAGAGTCCCGAGGGCAATTGCGCAAACTGGAGTTCGCCACCGGCCACCCCGTTCCGCATCCGATTCGGCAGGTTGCGATGTTCGAACGTGAGGCGTGTCAGTGCCAGCGTGGTGGGGTCGAGCGTGAAATCGCCACCAATGTCGACCATGCCACTCTTGCCGGCGGGCTCGAAACTCACAACCACCGGAGCGCTCTGGCCCTTGCGATCCTTGACGGTGAAGCAGTGCGCGGCGAGGAACCAGTCGGAGAAGAGGACGGCGACATCCGGGCCGAACCAGGTGCGCCCATCCGATCCGTCGGCCAATCCAGCCATCGAGAAGCCGAATCGCTCGAGCGAATCGACGCCGACGCTCGCGATCGGCCATACGGTGAATATCGACGTCGAGGTGTCGGCGCTGACCAGCGAGTCTCTCCTGCCGGGAAGTGCGCGCCGCGTGATCCTCTCGACCCGAAAGCCGCCCTCGAGCGTCGGCAGGGTCGCCTCCATCACCTGCAGCGAGGTGCGCGCACCATCAAGGAGCCGACCGAGCACGGTGCCGGAACCGGGACTCGCCTTGCACGACGAGTTGGCCTGGACGTCGATGTCCTCGAGCGTGATCACATGAGCCGCGAGACGAATGTCGCCGAGGTCGAGAGGTTCGCTGGCGAGGAGGACGCGTGTGCGGGTCGTGGGTGCGAAACCGATCGCGGCGACACGGAGGCTGTAGACGCCGGGCCCATTGCCCGCGATCTGGTAGGTCCCGGTGGCACTGGTGAGAGTGCGTCTCGACCAACTCCCCTGGGAGAGTTCGACGATCGCGCGGGCGATCGGTACCGGAGATTCAGCGTCGTTGACCACCCGTCCGCGCACCGTCTGCGCGCTGAGCGCGCCGGGCAGGAACAGCATGAGCAACAACCGGATGACGCGCACCAGACCTCCACAGTGGAGATACTATCTTTCGGAATATGACACCGAACCCGAGATCCTGCGCCCTGTCGGCCGTTCTGCTCATGTCGAGTGCCTGCTTCCCGACATTCCAGTCGGCGCGGGTCGAGCCGGGCCTGCATGCCGACGTCGGTGTCGCCGTGATCGCCGATCAGGAACGGGGCACCGCCGAAGACGGCACCGACCTGCTGGCCTACGTGAGCCCCGCGTGGGGCGTGAGCTCTCAGGTGGAGCTCGGGCTCGCCGCGGGCGTCTACTCACGCGATCTCGCGGCCGGTGACACCAGACTCGTGCTGATGCCCTACGTCAAGGTGGGACTCTTGCCCGCCACCGGACGCAATCACCTCGCGGTCTCCTTCCAGACTAATGCGCTCGTCTTTCCGGCCAACCTCGGCGTCCACTACGGCCATGATCTCGGGAGTTGGGAGCCGCAGATATCCGTGACCAGGATCTTCAGCGCCGGCCAGGCCGGTGACGATCCCATCGTGACACGCTACCAACAGGATCGGCAATCACTCTGGGCGCTCGGCCTCGGCGCGACGTGGCGCGGCCGCTGGCGACCGGGCGTGCAGGTGGGGCTGCTCTACAACAGCTACACCGCCTGTTGCGAGCCGATGGGCGGCGGGCAATACGGGCCGCTCGATGTGCGGTACGTTGATCTGTTCGTGGCGGGACGCATCGGACTGTAGCTGATGGACGATGAAGGATTAAGGATGAACGATGAACGCTAACGAATGCGGGACAATCCTTAATCCTTAATCCTTAATCCTTGATCCTTCACCCGTTTCGCCGCCTCCAATGCATCAAGCAGTGGCGCCGCATCGAACCGCACGGGGTCGGTCGCCGGCAGGCCGGTGTCCGCCGTCGCGTTGGCACACGCGGCCCGCGCCTCCTCCTCCGACAGGTCGAAAGTATTGAGCGCGATACCAACAACCTTCGACGGATGCACCAGGTTCGCCAGTCCCTCGTACTGCCTCACGTACTCACTGAGCGGAGGCAACTCCAGCCACGCCGCCTTCCGATAGTCACCGATGTACTTGCGGCTGGCCTGATGGCAGAGGATCATGGCGTCGGGCGTGGAGCCGTGCAGCAGGCCGAGCGTGACGCCGCTGTAGCCGGGATGATTGATGCTGCCCTGCCCCTCGACCAGCACAATGTCGGCCCCCACGGCGCCCTTCAACGTGATCTGCTCGGCGGCGCCGGCAATGAAGTCGGCCACCACGGCATCGACCGCGATGCCCCAGCCCTCGATCATGATGCCGGTCTGCCCAGTCGCGACGAAGTTGGTGCGCAGACCGCGCGCATTGAGGCCGGCGACCAGCTGGAGCTGCGCCGTCATCTTGCCGACGTTGCAGTCGGTGCCGACGGTGAGGACCACGAGGGCCTCGAGGTCGCGTGCGAGGCCGCTCGCGACCGGCAGGTTGGCCGGCGGCTTCCGAATGTCGTGGATGCGGGTGCCCGCCTTCGCCGCCGCCGCCGCGAGCACGGGATCGTCGGCGAAGAAGGTGTGCAGGCCACTCACGATGTCACAGCCGCCCTCGATCGCCTGCCGGATCCAGTCGCGCCATGTCTCGGGGAGTCCCCCCCCCACCGGCGCGATGCCGATCAGGACCGAGTTGGCGCCGAGGGCGAGGCCCTCCTGCATGGTGGCGACCACCGGGATGGCGCCACCGTAGCCGAGCACCTGCTGGACCGTCCGGCCGGCCTTGGTGCTGTCGAGCACCGCCACCACGCGATCCGGTTGGTACCGGATCACGGAGTTGGCAGTCTTGGAGAGGAGCGGCGAGAAATCGCCGTCGGCCAGGATGAGATGTCGTGGTGCACTCACGCCTGGTCGTTCTCCTCCACAATCTCGGCCTCGGCCTCACCGCCGCCGAGCTGCTTCTGCGACTCCGGCTTGCCCCCGGAGAGGAGTCCCATCTTCTGCTTGAGATCGAGCAGTTGCTGGTCCGAGTTGCCGTGGTACTCGAGCTGCTCGAACTCGCGTGACAGCTTGTCGCCGGTGAACTCCTCCTGCAGTTCAGCCGCGGCGAGTGCCTTGCGCTCGTTGTTCTCGATGCGCTCCTGCATCCGCTCGAACGACTCGAACGCGCTCTTGTCGCCCATCCCCGAGAGTGTCTCCTGGATGCGCTGCTGCGCCTCGGCTCGACGTGCACGAGCGATGAGGATGTTCTTCTTGCGCTTTGCTTCCTCGATCTTGTCGTTGAGCTGGCGGAGCGAGTGCTTGAGGGCCTCGGTCTCCGTCTTGCTCTTGACCCAGGTCTCGTGGAGTGACTGCGCACCTTGCAGCGCCTCGTTGTAGCGCATCAGCGCCTGCTTGGCGAGGTCATCACGGCCTTCCTGCACCGCGAGCATCGCCCGACGCTCCCAATCCTCAGCCTGCTTCTTCATGGAGGCGGCATCGGCCTCGAGCTTCTTCTCGTCGGCGATGGCCTGCGCCACCTGCTGGCGTGCCTTGTCGAGCTGGCTACGCATATCGGTAATGAGCTGATTGAGCATCTTCTCGGGATTCTCGGCCCGGGAGATCAGCTCGTTGATGTTGGACTTCAGCATCGTCGCGAAGCGATCAAATATGCCCATGGATGCTCACCCCTCTCCGTACGGCGCCAGACTGCTGGCATGGGAAGCGAGTGCGAGAGTGAGCGAATCGACGCTCGCCTCGAACTCCGAGAAATCAAGATCGGTCAGGTCGTGCGCATCGGTGAGCACCACATGGTCCCCCTCCACGCCGTACGCGCCATGGACCAAGTCGCGCGCGTTGAACTCGAGCAGCATCCGGCAGAGTGCGCCCGCCCGAAGCGGATCGCTCGGCAGCTGGAGCACCCGAGTCCGCAGCACCACGAGCGGCGGCGCGAAATTCACGGCCAGCTCGGTGCCACTTTCGGTGCGCAGCAGCCAGATGTCATCGGCAATGGATTCGACCGACAACTCCATTCGGTCAAGCCATGCCTCGATGTCTTCCTTCGTGGTCATTGCCACTCCTTAAAGGCCCGGTGACCCGGGGTTGCGTCGGGAAACGTAGCGCCCCTCCATGGGGCGTCCAAAGAGTCAGGCCTGTTCGGCCTCGCGCGCCTTCGCAGTCAGCATCCGCTCGGAGAAATCTTGCCGCTCCTCCAGTTCGAGGACGCGGGTGCGCAGTTCGTCCAACTCGCCATAGACCTCGTCTGGAACCACCGCCTCGTGGGCCCCACGCTCCGAAAGTCGTTTCGCGAAGGCCGTGGCGACCGGCGACTTGACCACCGCCGCCACCATGACAAAGGCGATACCCCACACCGCGATCGCCGGCGGGCCCATTGTCGCGGAGGCCGCCGCGAGCCCGCCGCCGAGCCCCAAGCCGGCGAGGCCGAGTCCGATGAAGGCGCCGGTGATCCACTCGTTCTTGTCACGATCCGCCATGGGATGGTCCTCCCTCTGACAATGGCGCATGCTTCTTCTCGGCCAACAGTCGCTCCGAGAAATCCTGGCGCTCCTCCATCTCGAGCATTCGGGTCCGGAGGTCGTCGAGTTCGGCATAGACCTCCTCGGGTACCTCGCCGGTTCCGGCGTGCGCGGGTCCACCGCGGAGTCGATCGGCGATTGCCTGACCGACGGGTCCCTTCGAGGTGAGCCAGCCGAAGACGGCGACGGAGCCCCAGATCGGAATCGCGGCGGGCCCGATCATCCCGGTGACGGCGAGTAGCCCGCCCACGATGGCGATGACCGAGAACCCGACCATCACGCTCACCGACCTCGTCGGTGACTCATCGCCGTCCTGACGCCGTGACTTCATTTGATGTCCCGTCGTCATGGTGTCGTCTCGGAGTGCCGCGTCAACAACCGCTCCGCAAAGTCGAGTCGATCCTCGAGCTCGGTCATCCGCTGCGTCTCGAGCGAAATCTCCTGCAACCGGTCCTCGATATCGGCCATCCGGATCGACAACATGGCGTCATCGGCGGGTGCACCGCCCTCGAGCATCGCCGCGATCGCCTTCCCCACTGGTCCGCGTAGCAACAGCCAGCCAAACCCGGCAACGCCGACCAACCCGGCCACAACGAATTCAAACCCGTTACGGCCGACCTCATCGACGAGGAACGCGAAGAAACCCAGCGTCATGGCGGTGATGCCGAGCACCATGACCATCGCGATGACCTTCGAGAGCCTTGATCCCATCAGGTGCGCTCCTCGGGTGAGACGGTCTTCCCATTCTCGGTTGCCGCGAGCAGCCGCTCCGTAAAGTCCAGACGCTCGTGCACCTCGTTCATCTCGACCCGGAGGCGATCCAGCTCATCGTAGACGCCCTCGTCCAGTGGCTGGCTCGGCCGTGCCTGATGCCCGAACCGGATCCGATCGGCGATCGCCTTGCCGACCGGCGAGATCGCCAGGAGAAACAGGGAGCCGCCTCCAAAAATGAATGTGACGGCGATGATGTCTTCCACGGGATCGCTCCAAGGGTGCGGATTGGCGTACTGTACGGCGCCTTGGGTCGGGATGTTTCAGTCGGGAACGAGGGCTACTTGGCTCGCGGCTTGAGCTGGACCAGGCGCTCCTTGGCGAGCTTCCGGCCGGTTGGCGTCGCAGCGAGCCCGCCACCGGCGGTCTCCCGGTAGCGCACGTCCATCTCCCGACCGATCTGTCCCATCGTGTCGATCACCTCGTCGACCGGGATGGGGAAGCCAACGCCTGCCAGGGC
>JBBSPX010000119.1:0-7853 GCA_038258395.1 Gemmatimonadales bacterium
ATCCCCCGGGAGGAGCGCCGCGTGCGAGGCCGGCGCCGCGATTCGCAGGCGCCGGTAGACCGCGAGCGGAGTGTCGTGGCACGCGACCACCCAGCGCTGCGAGAGGTTCGCCTGGAAAATCTCACCGCACCGAACCGCGTCGATGATGGTCGTGACGGCACCGCGGTACGCGTCAGGTGTGTGGGAGCGCCCGATCGACATGTGGTCGATGGTCGATGGTCGATCGCCCGTGGATGGGAGATGGTCCGGTGGCGCAGCGAGGCGTGATAGCACCATCTCGGCGCGCGTCCGTCCGCGTTCACTGCTTGCGGCGCCTGACCGATCAATTCCGGTCGAGATCAGCCAGCACCGACCGGCCTGATGATCCCACGCGATCACCCAGTCATGGAGCGCGAGCTCGCCGTCATCTCGAGTGAACTCATCCCGCGCGGCGTCAGGCTGGTGATCAAAGGCCGCGCCGAGTTCGTAGCCGAGCCAGCCGATCCAGCCGCCGGCGAACGGTGGCAATCTGTTGTCCGGTTTGGCCCGCCAGATCGAACGGATCCGCGCGGCCACCGTGGGCCAGTCCGCTGCAGCGACCGTGATGCGATCGAGTGGATCAGCCGAGAAGTAGGACCACCGGCCGAGGTCGGCGTGTTCGGTGACGCCTTCGAGGAGGGCGGGGTAGCCAAGGGTGGCGAGGCGTTCATACGCCGATAGGGGCGTAAGGGCGGCATCGAGCTCGTGAACTATCGGCAGGTTCAGGCCATCCCCCGCGAGGTCATCCAGTCACCCAGTCACTCGTCTGGCCTTCGAGGCCGGGGAACCCGCCACTCGGACGCCACATCACCCTCCGTTCGATCTCGCGAGCCAGTTCGAGATCCTTGTCGGTGACGCCTCCGGCCGAATGGGTCTGGAGTGAAACGTCGACCTTGCCCCAGTGTACACCAAGGTCAGGGTGATGGTTCCCGGCCTCGGCGACGAACGCGATCGACCCGACCACGAGCATCGTGCTCTTCCAGCCGTCCGTCTTGTAGGTGCGATGCAGCCAGCCGCCGTCGTGGCGCCAGCCAGGGAGGTCGGCCAGCTCCCGTTCGAGTGCGGCACCGTCGTGGAGTGGTTCGTTCGACTTCATGCAGACGTGCTCCTGATTTGGGTTCGCCGTCGCTCAAGGCAGGCGGTGTCGCCAGGTGGCCGACTGGCCAACCGATTCCTCGACCTCGAGTTCGAGTGCCGTGATCATCGCGCCTTCGGCCGCAAGATCGCGGATCACATTTTCGCCGACCCACTCCGCCAGCATCTCGGCGGTGGTGTTGCGGACCGGCAGCATGGCACAGTCCTTGGTTGGGAATCGATAGGTTGGTTCATCGAAGTAGTCGACGAACGTCGCGTCACCCTCGGTCCGGAACGCGAGCTTCGGGTTCTGGACGGGGAGGAGGACCCGGTGGTCCATGATGTCGACATAGCGTCGGACCACGCGCTTCAGGATCGCGAAGTCGACGACGAAGAGGCACTCCGCGTCGATCGGACCCTCGACCGTGATGCCGAGCCGATAGTTGTGGCCGTGCAGCGACTCGCAGGTGTGCCCGCGGAAGGTGATGAAATGGGCGGACGAGAAGACCAGATAGTCCTTGCTCACCGTCACCGTGAAAGACGCCACATCTGCTCCTCGCCTGGGTCGACTCGCTGCCATGAAACGGAGGCGAAAGCTAACCGGCCACGCTGTCGAGCGGTTGGACACTTGGACCGGGATTTCGGCATCTCAGCGGTGGACGCGATTCACAAGTGATTGTATTGCAGTGACTTAAGTGTGGCACGGGACTCGCATTCTCTGGAGCGTGAGCAGCAGTTCATTCACGAAGGAGCACGCCATGCGCAGCACACATCTTGTATTCGTCCCTTTCGCCCTGGCCATGCTTGCCAGCCCCGCCGAGGCCCAGATCTCCGCTACGATCCATATCGGAAGTCAGCGCAACTATCCCCCAGCCGTGGTCTATCGCGAGCCAGCGCGCGTGATCGTCGTCGACTATCAGAGCCGGAACTTCGGCCAATGGAAGAAGTCGGCGCGCTACTGGCACCCCGTCACGCTGTACGTGCTCGGCGGGCACTACTACCAGCAGCCGTACCGCAACGCGCGTCCGGTCGTAGTCTACAACTACAACAACCGCTACTTCCAGGCGCCCCGCGACCGCGACTGGAACCAATACCGGGTGCGGTACGAGCGGGACTATTGGCAGACCGCCCGCCGGGACGATCGCCGTGATGATCGCTACGGTCGACGTGATGATCGATATGATCGGCGTGATGATCGGAACAGTCGGGTGGTTATCCGTGACGACGGTCGGAACCAGAATGCGCGGACCGTGAGGCCGCCGGTCCGGTCGAACAGCAACGCGCGCACTGCGCGGTCGAGCACCAATGCCCGGGCCGCGCGACCCACCACGACGGCACGAGGCGCGCGTCCGAGCGCGAACGTTCGGCCGACCCGCGCGGCACCGTCACGGCAGGGGAGCCAGAACACCAGGGCACGCCGGAGGAACTAGGTCTGGATGACTAGCGAGAAAGCCGGTCATCCCGAAGTGCTGGGATGGCCGGCCTTTCTTTTTTCACTCCTCACTTCTCACCTCTCACTTCTCACTTCCTTCCCATCTGTTGTTCGACAGATCTGCGTCCATCCAGATGCCGCCGTCGATGGCCACGCTCCGGACGGGCTTTCCGGCAGGGAGTGCGATGCTGGTCATGTTCTGATCGGCCCGCCAGACGGCCGGAGTCTCGTGGATGGTCGTCGTAGTCCCATCGGTCCAGCCGACCACCAGGTCGAACGGTGCCGGCATGCCGCCGATGTTGCGGACGCCGACGCTCGCTCTACCGTTTCGCATGTCGACACCGGTCACGGCGAGATCGATGTAGGAATTGTCGAAGTACCAACGCCGCCAGAACCAATCGAGGTTCTGTCCCGCGGTGTCGTCGAAGGTATGGAAGAAGTCCCACGGTGACGGGTGCTTGCCATGCCACCGATCCATGAAGGCATGCAGCGCGGTGCCGAAGGCGCCGTCGCCGAGCAGGTCCTTGACGGCGAGGTAGCCGAGCGACGCCTTGCCGTAGGCGTTGTTGCCGTACGCCGCGCCCTTGAGCATGTCACCCGGTGTCACGATCGGCAGGTCTTCGAGTGGTGAGGGGTCACCGATCCAGCCGGCGACACGAAACTGCTTGTACAGCGTTGCGGCGCGCTCGGGCCCCATGTCGTGCTGGTTGATCAGGTACTCGAAGGTGGTTGCCCAGCCCTCGTCCATGAAGCCATAGCGGGTCTCGTCGATGCCCATGTAGAACGGGAACCAGGTGTGCGCCAGCTCGTGCGCCACCACGAACCGCGCGAACGAGGTGTCCGCCGTCGTGTTGTCGTTCACCATCATCGGATATTCCATGTCGGCGAAACCCTGGAACACCGTCGTCTTCGGATAGGGATACGGGACGCCGGGCCAGTTGCGCGAGAGCCACTCGAGTGCGTCGCCCGCGAAGGTGACCATGTGCGGGTAGTCGACTGCCGACTTGGCGAACGCCGCCTGCACGCTCGCTCGGCGGCCCGTCGCCGGGTCCACCACCACACTGCCGGCGTCCCACGCATAGTGATCACTCACGCCAAAGGCGACATCGGGGATGTCGGTGGACTGGAACCGCCATGCGAGTACTGAGTCCTGCTTTGTCACCGAGTGCGCTGCCATTTGTTCGGCGGTCGCGACATGGAGCACCGCATCGCTGGTGAGCGATGCCGTGTAGCGATCAAGCGGGCCGGACGCCAGCGTGTGCGCAGGATCGGTCAGCATCCCGGTGCCCCAGACCACGAAGTTCCGCGGCGTGCGGATGGTCACGTCGTAGTCGTTGAAGTCGCTGTAGAACTCCTGGCTCCCCGTGAAGTCCATCGTGTCCCAGCCGTTGTAGTCGTCATAGACGGCGACGCGGGGATAGAAGTAGGCCAAGTAGTAGGTGGTTGGGTCGATGATCCCTTCGCGCCCGGGCGCAGTCGACAGTGTGAAGTGCCAACCGATGTCGAGCGTGACCGAATCGTGCGGAGCGAGGGCCGTTGGCAGGGGAACATTCGACCAGGTCCCCGTCGAGGGGGTGGTTCGCCACGGGATCGGCGTGCCGCCGACGGCAAACGCGTCGATCAGGATGCCATCGGTGAACCGATCGGTACCGGTTGCCCCGTTCCGGACTGCGCCCGCCTTGTGAACGTTCAGGAAGAACTTGAGCACCAGGCTCCGGAGCGAGTCGGGGCTGTTGTTGACGTAGATGATCTGCTCATGGCCGCGAACGGTCGCGTCAGGGGGCCGGACGTCGAGTGTGATCCGATATCGGGCCCGATTCTGCCAGTATTGTGCACCCGGTCGACCGTCCATGGTTCTGGTCCCATTGTGCACAGCCCCCGTCACGTTGCGCGGCATGTAGAGCGGTGATTGGGCCTGCAGCACGGGGAGGGCAGCGAGCAACGTGGCGGCCAGGAGGGCTGGCGGTACGCATCGGTGTGATGAGTGGTGCGACATCGAGATGATGCTCCGTTGGGTGGATGGCTCCCTACGGAAACCACCGGCGACAAGTGTCGGTCGGACTTGGCGAACGCCGGATTTGTCGTATCCTTGGGCCATCCACCACATACGCGCCACCCCACACGAGGTCCGCCATGCATCGATTCCGCACCGTACTCCTCGCGTCGATCCCCATGATGGTCGCCACGTCGCCTCTCGCGGCCCAGTCGACCCGATCCGGTGATGCGTCGGCGCTCCGTGCCGGATTCGGGGCCTCGGTCGCGGTGGGCGACGCCGAGGTCTTCGTCGGTGAGCCGAACAACCGGTTCCGATCGGGTGTGGTCTACATCTACCGACGTGGCACCGGTGGCAAGTGGGCGGAGCAGTCCCAAATCGTCGCCCCCGATTCCGCGACGGGTGACCGATTCGGCCGCTCCATGGCGGTGGCCGGGACCGATCTCCTGATTGGCAGCACCCCGGAACTCGGCAAGGGAGCCGGTGTGGTCCATGCCTACGCGCGGACTGCCACTGGTCCGTGGCGACACAGGCAGGTGGTGCAGCCCGCGAATGGCGTTGCGGGTGATGGATTCGGCTCCGCGATCGCCATCGATGGCGAGATGGCCGTGGTCGGCGCCCCAGGCGATCACGATGGCATTGGGGCGGCGTACGTGATGCAGCGGAGCGCCGGTGAGTGGCGCGAAGTCCTGCGTCTCGCACCGACTGACATTGCAGAAGTGCGCGGGTTCGGTTCGGCAGTGGCGATCCAGGGCGAGCATCTCCTGGTCGGCGCCCCCGGCAGCGCGCATGGTGCCGGGATTGTTCAGCCGTATCGGAGAGTTGCCGGACAGTGGGTGGCACAAGCGGGCGTGCGCCGGGCAGGCACCGCCGACACCACTGCCGCGTTTGGTGGAGCGATCGCAATGGCGACCGAGGACCGCGCCTTCGTCGGTGCGGCGGGGGCCGGGGGTGGCAACGGGGTGATGGCCATGCTCGAGTACGACACCACCAGCACAAGCTGGCGGATGCGCGGTGAGATGGCGGCATTCGATGGCAGTCGCGGCAGCGGATTCGGATCGGACCTGGCGTCCAGTGGGGATGACCTCTGGGTCGGTGCCCCAAACGGTCGTGGCGCGGGGTCGGCGTTCGCCTATCGGCTCGATGCCGATGGGCTCCAGGCGGTGTCGCGGATCGCCTCGCCCAATCCCGAGGTCGACCGTGCCTTCGGTCAAGCGGTCGCCGTGCATGGCGATCTGGCGGTGGTCGGCATCACCGGCACCGCAATCGGCGCCGGCAACGCACTGATCTTCGAGCGGCGCAGTGGTGAGTGGTACCCTGCGACGCAGGTGGAGTCACCCCCCGAGAGCTTCGCCGCCATCAGCGGTCCCGAGACCGCATGCACCGCGGGGAAGGCCGTCAACTGGGACTGCGGCAATGTCGATCTCGTTTCGTTCCTGCCGGTGAGCGCGCTCGGTGGAGTACGTGGCATGCGACTCAACGATCTGTGGGGGTGGACCGACTCGACCACCGGGCGCGAGTACGTGCTGATCGGCCGGAGTGATGGCACCTCGTTCGTCGACATGACCGATGCCGCCCACCCACGCTATCTCGGTGATCTCCCGATGACCACGGGGTCGAATGCCGCGGTGTGGCGCGACATGAAAGTGTATCGCGACCACGCCTACATCACCGCCGATGGCGCCGGTCAGCACGGGGTGCAGGTGTTCAACCTCGACCGGTTGCGCGGTGTCCGTACCCCGCAAAGCTTCACCGAGGACTACATCTACACCGGGATCGCCAGCGCCCACAACATCGTGATCAACGAGGAGACCGGTTTCGGGTACGTGGTCGGGGCGAGTGGGGGGGGGACTACCTGCGGCGGCGGACTCCACATGCTGGATCTCCACACGCCGAGCCATCCGACCTTCGTCGGCTGCTTCAGCGATGGCGTGACCGGGCGCCGGAAGACCGGCTACACGCACGACGCGCAATGCCTCGTCTACCGGGGCCCGGACAAGGATTATCAGGGGCATGAGGTCTGCGTTGCCGCCAACGAGACCGCGATCTCGTTCGCCGATGTGACCGACAAGGCCCACCCGAAGTCGATCGCCACCGCGAGCTATCCGAATGTGGCCTATGCGCACCAGGGATGGCTCTCAGAGGACCAGCGCTTCTTCTTCTCGAACGACGAGATCGACGAGGCCAATGGCTCCGAGCCGCACACGCGGACATTGGTCTGGGACCTGAGCGACCTCGATGATCCGGTGTTGGTCAAGGAATATTTCGCGACCACCACCGAGACCGATCACAACCTCTATGTGCGGGGCCGGTACATGTACCAGTCGAACACCGGGGCTGGGCTCCGGGTGATTGATGTCGGTGACCCGACCAACCCGGTCGAGGTGGGGTACTTCGATACCGACCGCGAGGGCGGTGGCGGTGGGACGTGGAGCAACTACCCGTACTTCAAGAGTGGCGTGGTGCCGGTCACCGGCGGCTTCGCGGGGATCTTCTTTGTCCGGCCGCGGCTGACGTTGGTGCCGTAGAAACGAGAAGCGAGAAGCGAGAAACACTCTCGCGCTTCTCGCTTCTCGTTTCTCCCCTACCCGACGATATGCTCCCCGGTGATCTCCACTTCCGACAACTCGCCCGTGTACCGGAGCGAGATGTTCCAGAGCCTGGCACCGATCGTCGCATCGTGTGACACCAACGACGACGTCGCCGGCCGCTTCCGCTTGAAGTACTTCCCCGTCACGCCCTCGACTTCGGGTGAACTCGCCAGGTAGAGCGGCGTCTCGGCACCTTCCGCAGGCGTGATCGTGAAGCGCTTGGCGATCGGGATCAGCCACCGGGTCCACCAGCGCGAGAGACCGTTCTCGATGATGCCGGTGTCGACCAGTCCTGGATGACAGGCATTGACGGTGACGCCGGTCCCCTCGACTCGGTGGGCCAGGTCGTACGTGAAGAGCAGGTTGGCGAGCTTCGAGCGCGAATACGCGCCGTAGCCTGAGTAGCCCTGGCGGCTCTCCCAGTCCTCGATATTGCTGACGCGGATGTGCGCTTCGCTGGACACGTTCACCACGCGGGCCGGCGCACTCGCCTTGAGTCGATCGACGAGGGCATTGGTCAGGATGAACGGCGCGAGGTGGTTGACGGCAAGGGTCGCCTCGTGATCGTCATCGGTCGTGGTCCGATAGGTGAAAAATCCGCCGGCATTGTTGACGATGACATCCAGTCGGTCTGCGCGCACGAGTACATCGGCCGCGAGGCGGCGGACCTCGTCCTGCTTCATGAAGTCGGCGTGGACCCCCTCGACCGCCGGATTCCCCGAGATCTCGCGAATCAGCTCCGCGG